>JBEHXY010000185.1:0-7753 GCA_048498455.1 Planctomycetota bacterium
ATGATGGAATTCTGAATGGTGATGTTGGTGCAGCCCACGGCGTCGATGTTGTTCCACTGCGCGAACTCGATCGACACGTGGTCGAAGATCATGTTGGAGGCGTTGAGCAGGTTGATGCCGCTCTTCTGGCTATCGGGATCGAGGTCGCCCTGCCGGAAGCGGACGTAGCGGACAATGTCGTTGCTGGCGGCGTTGAACGAGACCTCGCGGCCCATGACGCCGATGCCGTCGCCCGGGGCGGTCTCGCCCAGGATCGTCAAATTCGATTTCGCGCTCACGGCGCTGGTGAGGTTGATGTACCCGCCCACATCGAAGACCACGATGCGGCCGCTCTTGCTGACGGCGTCGCGGAACGAACCAGCGCCGCTGTCGTTGAGGTTGGTGACGTGATAAACCGTCCCGCCGCGGCCGCCGGTGGCGTTGGCGCCATAGCCGTAGGCACCCGGGAAGGCCAGTGTCGAAAGCAGCGTCCGCGGTTCCAGGCTTTCCAGCCGGAGGTTCTTCACGCAGGAGGACAGGGCACGCCGAACGTGGCGCGAAGGCAGCAGATGTCGCATCAAAGACGCTCTCCAGAACTCCGCCCGCGGGGAAAAAGGATGTTGGCAGGCGAGCAAAGTAAGGTACCACAAGCCGGCCGAGAATCCATGGGAAATACGGTGAACTGCTTCGTTTAAAGCAATTTCAGCAAGCGATGCAACTCAACCATTTAAACAGGGCATCAGCGGGGGGGTGTCTTCGCAGCGGTCTCCAATGGGCCGCCGGGAAACGGCCGCAGGGAGGCGTGGCTGCGGGCCAGGGCATCGCGAACGGAGGGCTCGCAGAGGGCATCGAGCTCCGTCAGGCGCTCCTGCAGAAGGCGCGTGTCAGCGGGGGTGAGCCCGTTGATGTATCCGGGATGCACCATCACCTCGCCCAGCCCCTCGGGTAAATGTGCCGCCAAGGCCTGCCAGACCGCGGCATCGGTGCGGCCGGTGGTCGCCAGGCCGAAGAACCAGTCGGTGGTCTGAATCCCGGCTTCCCTCGCTTTGATCGCAAGCTGCCTGCCGAAGCGTGAAAGCAGGCGGTAGGGGGGGGATGGGGAAGGTGTACCGGGGATGCGGACCTCGCGGGCCGTTCGGATCCAGCGGATCTCCGCCGCCGCACAGGCCGCCAGCAGCGGTCGATGCAGCAGCGGCAAGTGGCAAACGTGCTTGTGCGAATCGACGTGGGTGGGGGTCAGCCCCCGCTCTCGAGCGTAGCGGATTTGCGTGGTCAGTTCGTCCTGGGCTTGCCGGCGGGCGTCTGGGTGGCGAAGGGCCCAGAAGAGCTTGGGCAGCGAGCGATGAAAGCTGCCATGGGCTTTGGACAGCAGCCGCCGGCAGGGCGTCAGCGGGGTGCCCTGCGTCAGCGACAGGTGAATGCCCACGCCCAGGCGCGGCGTCTGCCCGGCAAGGTCGATGGCCCGGTCCCGGTCGGGCATCGTGGTCATCAGGGTGGTGGAGGTGAGGATGCCGTCGCTGTGGGCGTGCAGGATGCCATCGGTGACGGCGACCGAAAAGCCAAAGTCGTCGGCGTTGACTATCAGCTGGGTGGGCATGGCGGAAGTATAAGGGCGGGCCGGGCGAGAGCGAGCCTGCGGGCGGGATCAGTTGACGGGCTCGTAGATTTTGACGCTCAGCACCTTCGAGCCCCAATCCTTGGCCTGGCCGAAGTTCGGCAGGAGAACGTCCAGCCGCGAGCCCTTGATCGCCCCGCCGGTATCGAGCACCGGCACCGGCGCCCCGCCGGCATAACCGGGCACGACCACCAGGGAATGCAGCGGAATAAGCTTGGGATCGGCGGCGACCAGGCGGCCGCGGTTGGTGTTCACGGACAACCCCGAGGCCGTGGTGGTGCCCGGGTAAGGCCAGGTGCAGCGAATGTCGGGTGCGTAGGCGGTGACCCGCAGCTTGATCGTCTTGACGTACTTGTACTTCACGCCGTTGTAGGTGCGGATGTCGGCGGCCGGCTTCTTGGCGGGCTTGGCCTTGGGGGCGGGATCATCCGGGGTGACCTCGGGGAACCGGGGTTCCTGGGGCGCTTCGGGGCCGACGGGCGCGATCGGCATCGTCGGGAAAAGGGCCGCGGTAGGCACCTGGACCGGACTGGCCGAGGTGGGAGTTCCGGGGGCGACCGGATCGATTTGAAGGGGGGGCAGTTCAGGTTGGGTCGGATAGGCGAAGGCGAAGAGGCGCGGGAGGCCGTGGGCGTTGACCAGAGCGGTCAGGCAGACGCAGGCGACGACCAGCATGGCCATGAACAGGCCAAGCTCCCAGCGTTCAGAAGAGGTGAGTCGTCGTGAGCGTCGCATCGAGCAAATCTCCGGCACACGGAAGGAGCCATTGCAAAGCAGGTTCCATCCATGACCGTTGAAACGCGGCGCTGTCTTCCATGACGTTACCGGACCTATCCCCCGGCCTGCGAACGAGCGTCGTTCACAAGCGTGACTAACAGACCCTATTGTACCTCAAGGGTTAGCAAAATCATGCGAATTCGTCCCCGAAATGGCGGATGTAAGTGCCACTATTACAGGAACTTGGAATTTATTTACGGGAGTGCAGGGAAACTCGGACGTTCTGCAGGGCGGTGGCGACCCGGGCCCGCAAGTCGGGCGTCAGGACAAGCTGTCCGAAGCGGATGTCGTAGAAGGTTCTCACCAGGAACTGGGCATCTTCCGACGCATCCTGCAGGCGGGAACGCAGGGCCAGAACGTATTCGCGCGGGGTTTCGCCCGCGGCCCGCGGCACGCCCGTGCGGCGGAGCAACCGCAGGAAGTCATCGAAGAACCCCAATTCATGCACGAGGCGCCGCTGCGACCGGCGATCCAAAGCCCGGAGCGAGGAAGTCCGCAGCGGGCTGGTGCGGCGGCGCCAGGTGCGGCGGACATACGCCGCCAGCAGCGCGATCACCACCAGCAAGCCCAGCCACCCGCCCGCCCGTGCCGGGATCGTCAACGGACTGCGCCAGGAGAACAGTTGTGCGAAGGCCGCAGCCACACCGCCGGCCCAGTCGCTGAGCGTGGATGCAAGGGCCGTAAAGAACCCCTTGATCGAGGCCAGCAGCGATGCCTGGGCGGCACTGTCGAAGGAGATGATGTTGGAAATCCAGCTTTGCTGGAGCACCTGCGTGAGCTCGCGGATCCAGCGGGTATAGCTGTCGACGCTCAGGGCCCGGTCGTTGGAGGCCGGCGAGGGGTCGTAGCGGGTCCATCCGGCGTTGGGCAGGTAGACCTCGGTCCATGCATGGGCATGGAGCGCCCGGACGACGTAGAAGCCGCCGAGCGTGTTGAAATCACCGCCATGAAAGCCGGTGACCATGCGGGCGTTGATGCCGACGGCACGGCAGAGCATCACCATTGCGGATGCAAAGAACTCACAGTGGCCACCGGTGGCCTTGCGATTCACGAGGAAATCGGCCGTGGGATCGATGTCCTTGTTCACCGCTTCCAGCGAGAGCGAATAGGGATAGGTCGTCTGCAGGTAGTTCTGGAAACGATCGGCGATGGCACGCACCGACGATGGGGGCAGGGGCTGGCCCCGGGCCGGCAGCAGGTCCTTGGCCACCGTGGTTGCCATGTTCATGATTTCCGGCGGAACCTCGGCCTCGCGCTCGGCGTTGAAGTTGCGGCGGTACTTCCCCAGCAGGCCGGCCTTCACGAAGGGGGTGTCCAGCGGGTTCCCGGCCCCGGGCGCCTGCCCCTCGCTTTCGCCATGGCCCTGCTGCGGCGAACGCGGCAGGGCGAGGGACGCGACGGTGTACTGCAGCGGCAGGCGGTTGTTGAACTGGGTCATCAGGGAGAAATCGTCGTTGCAGTAGGAGACGCTGCGGAACTGTTCGGAGTGGATGCGCAGCGGATCGTCCAGCGTGAAGAGCAGGTTGTCGCGAAAGACTTCCAGGGCGTAGGTCTGCGTGATTTCCTGGGCGCTGGTGGTGTTGGGGGCGTTGCCAAGGCGGATGGTGCCATCAAGATCGCGCATCCGGTTGCTGCGGTCGTCGTTGAGGTCCCGCGTGCGCACCCACTGGTGGCGGTCCGGGTTGTAAGAATCGAGGGCCTGGCCGCGGAAGTAGGGCTGGTAGACCTCCGAGCCGATGTTGGTGCCGCCCTGTTCGAGGCGCACTTCCATGACCACCGCGTCGGAGAGGGTGAGCTGGCCATTCTGGTAGAGCCGCACGTCGCTGGTGTAGCCGCTTTCAAAGGTGGCGCCGGGCGTCCAGTTGAGGAAGGGCTGGCCGTTGCTGCGCGGGGCGAGGAGGAAGACGGCCAGGCCGATCGTGGCGAGCATCAGGCCGCAGGTGAAGGTGGCGCGGCGGACATCGCGGTAGGCGCGCAGGCGGCCGCGGGAATTGATGGGCGCCGGAGAGGGCAGCAGGCGGTCGGTGAAGGCACGCTGCGTTTCGGTGCGCACGTGGAACAGGATGAGGGTGTACAGGGCGAGGATCGCGAAGAGGGCGGTGAGGGTGGCGAAGGTGCCGGAGGTGGCAAAGATGCCCGCGGTGACCAGCACCAGCAGGGCGAGGGCGAGGATCTGGGTGATGTCGCGGGCGTGCTTGCGCTCAAAGAGCTTGGCCAGCATGATGTAGATCATGAAGTGGCCGAGGTTGATCAGCGCGTCTTCCGATTCGCCGAAGCGGACCTGGTAGAAGAAATGAGCGGTGGCACCCAGGACGATGACATTGATGAGGATCGGGGGCAGGGGACGGCCGCGGCCATGATCGACCAGCAGCCAGGCGACGACCGCGGCGGCGATGGCCCCCAGCAGCAACCCGCCATTGTCCTCGGCATGTGCGAAGGCAGCGACGGCGATGAGCACGATCGAATAGATGAGAATGCGGACGCGCGGAAAGGGATCCAGCGCGGTGGGTGCCTTGGCGGCGGGGGATAGCTGCGACATCTCTGACCTGCGACGTACAAGAAGGGCCGGCCAATTATAGGGCCGTGGCGCTTCGGGGGAAGAGAATTATCAGCAGGTCTGTTGGGGTTTTGAGCGGTTTCAGCGGCCGGCGGAGACGGTCAACTGCACCCGTTCGTGCTCTTCTTCCAGCTTCCGCAGGGAGTAGGGCAGTTCGAAGTGCATGTCTTCCTCGGTCACGTGGGCGTCCTCGACGGTGGCGCCGTAGCGTTCCTGCAGCATCCCGATGATGTGCTGCACGAGATCCTCCGGGGCACTGGCGCCGGCGGTGAGCAGCAGGGTGTTGACGCCCTGCAGCCAGTCGTGGTTGATCTCGGAGACGTCATCGACGAGGTAGCCTTTGACGCCGCGGTTCTCGGCGATTTCCACCAGGCGGAGCGAGTTGGAGGAGTTCTTCGATCCCACCACCAGCACGAGATCGGATTTCGGGGCGAGTTCCATCACGGCCTGCTGGCGGTTGGTGGTGGCGTAGCAGATGTCTTCTTTCTTGGGGGTGTGGATGTGCGGGAATTTCTTCCGCAGGGCATTGATGACGCGGTTGGCGTCGTCGATGGAAAGCGTGGTCTGGGTGAGGTAGGCGACCTTTTCGTCGGCGCCGATCTGCAGGGCTTCCACATCTTCGGGGGATTCGACGATCTTGATGCAGTCGGGAGCCTCGCCGAGGGTGCCGATGACTTCGTCGTGGTCCTCATGACCGATCAGGATGATGGTGTATTTCTTTTTGGCGAAGCGGATGGCTTCGGAGTGCACCTTGGTGACCAGCGGGCAGGTGGCGTCGACCTGGATGAGGTTGCGGGTTTTGGAGGCGTTGCGGATCTCGGGAGAGACGCCGTGGGCGGAGTAAACGACGGTGCCGCCGTTGGGCACTTCGTCGATGGAGTTCACAAACACGACGCCCTGGGTGATGAAGCGATCGACCACGTGCTTGTTGTGGACGATTTCGTGGTAGACGTAGATCGGGGGCCCCTTGAGCTTGAGCACGCGATCGACGCAATCGATGGCCATGTTGACGCCGGCACAGAAGCCGCGGGGGTTGGCGAGCAGGATTTTCATGGCCGCGAAGGCCTCCGAATAAGCGCCGGCGAGGGGAGCCGGGGTGACTGTCAATCCCAAGGTGGACGCTGTATTCTAGCAGGAATGGTGGATGGTGAATAGTGAATAGTGAATGCGTCAGCAGAGGCACAACCCCGCGGGTCGACGGTGCGCAAGCCCGGCAGCTGGGTCTGGAACGGGCGGCGGGACTGCCACCGACCGTGGATGCGGCTTTTCGACCCGTCGAAGGGCCCTCGGCGGCGGAGGCGTGGACGCGCGAGCTGGCCACTTCGCATTACGAAAACTTCTCGGTCGTCTCCGCACTTTTGCCCAAGCACCTGCGCCAGGATTTCTGCAACGTCTATGCGTTCTGCCGGGTGTCGGACGACCTGGGCGATGAGGTGGGCGACAAGGAACTGGCGCTTCAGTACCTGGGGGACTTCCGGCGGCAGCTGGAGGCGATGTACGCCGGGCAGGCCAGGACCGCGGTGTTCGTGGCGCTGGCCGAGACGGTGCGGCGGCACGAGATTCCCATGAAGCCCTTCGACGACCTGATCCGCGCCTTTGAGCAGGACCAGACGGTCGATCGCTACGAGACATTTGAGCAGGTGGTGGACTACTGCACCCGCAGCGCCGACCCGGTGGGGCGCATCGTGCTGTACATGTGCGGCTATCGGGACGAACTGCGGCAACGGCTCAGCGACAAGACCTGCACGGCGCTGCAGCTGATCAACTTCTGGCAGGATGTGCGGCGCGACATGCTGGAGCGCGACCGGGTGTACCTGCCGGCGGAGGACATGCGCCGCTTCGGGGTGACGGTGGAGCAGCTGCGGGCGGGGACCGTGACGCAGGGGTATCGCGACCTGCTGCGCTTCGAGGTGGAGCGGACGGAGGCGATGTTCGACGAGGGGGCGAAGCTGCTGCCGATGCTCAAGCCGATGTACCGCAAGCAGATCGCGCTTTTTGGCAAAGGCGGGCGGGCGATTTGTGCGGCGGTGCGGCGGCAGAATTTTGACACGCTAACCAAAAGGCCGCGGTTGTCGAAGTGGCAGAAGGGGCGGCTGGTCATGGGCACGCTGGCAGGATATCTCGTGAGCAAACTCACCGGAGGGGCGGCGTGACGGCAGCGGTGCGTGGCGACTGGCAGCAGGGCGGGACGGAGAACGGGGCGGCGACGCTGGAACGGTCGCTGTTGTATTGCCGCGATCTGACCAAGCGTGAAGCGAAGAACTTTTATTACGGGCTCAAGCTGCTCAAGGAACCCAAGCGCTCGGCGATGTACGCGCTGTATGCCTACATGCGCCTGGTGGATGACATCGCCGACGATGAAGCCAATGGCCGCACCGTGGAGCAGCGGGCGGCGGACCTCGACCAGTGGGCGGCGCTGACGCGCGCGGCGATTGCGGCGGGGGAGAACGGCGAGGCCCCGCGCGGGCACATCGTGTGGCCGGCGTTCGCGGCGATGGTCGGCAAGTACCAGGTGCCGACGCAACTCTTCGACGACATGATCGCGGGCCAGCGGCAGGACCTCACGCCGGTGCGGATGGAAACCTTCGACGATCTGCACCAGTACTGCTATCGCGTCGCCAGCGTGGTGGGGGTGGCGAGCTTGTACGTGTGGGGATTCGATGGCGGCGAGGCGACAGTGGACATGGCGGTGGACCGGGGCATCGCGTTTCAGCTCACCAACGTGCTGCGGGATTTGCGCGAGGATTCCGGGCGCGGGCGGTGCTATCTGCCGGCGGAGGAACTGCGGCAGTTCGGCGTGACCGAAGCGGGCATTGCCCGTGGCG
>JBEHXY010000186.1:0-7720 GCA_048498455.1 Planctomycetota bacterium
GATGAGCTGTTTTCCTCGGCGCCGCTGCTGTACCTGCTGGGGGTGTACACCGTGCACGTGGCGGTGGGCGAGCTGTTCTTCGGGAAGTCGATCGGCAAGGCGATCGTGGGGATCCAGGTGCTGATGATCGACGGCAAGGCGCCGACGGTGGCGGCGGTGCTGGTGCGGAACCTGGTACGGCTGGCGGAGATCGTGCCGGCGGGGATTTTGATTTTCTACATGTTCATTTCGGACTATCGGCAGCGGCTCGGGGACTTGCTGGCGCACACGATCGTGGTGTCGCCAAAATCGCCCGATGCGAAGGAGAAGGAGCAAGAGGATGCGGCCGAGGAGGCGGAACCGCACGAGGAACCGGCGGGGCGGCGATAGAGGTTTTGGGCGATGACGCTGCCGGTGCACCGATTGAAGATCGTGCTCGTGGAGCCGGAGATTCCGCAGAACACGGGGAACATTGCGCGGCTTTGCGCGGCGACGGGGGTGGCGCTGCACCTGGTGCGGCCGCTGGGCTTTTTTTTGTCGGACAAGCACTTCAAACGAGCGGGGATGGATTATTTATCGAACGTGCCGATGACGGTGCATGATTCGCTGGCGGCCCTGCTGGAACGGGTCGGCGGGGAACCGGTGGTGTTGTCGTCCGGAGTGGGCGGGAGGGATCACTGGGAAGTGGGGGTGACGAGCGACACGTGGATTTTTCTGGGGAAGGAATCGGCGGGGTTGCCGGCGAATCTGCTCGGCGCGCATCCGGAGCGGGTGGTGCGGATTCCCATGGTGGAGGGGACGCGGGGACTGAATGTATCGACGGCGGCGGGGATCCTGGTCTACGAGGCGCTGCGGCAATTGCGGGGGTAAGCGCGGCAGAGATCTTTTTAGAGCATGCCGAGATCGAGGAGGGCGTCCTCGGAAAGGCGATCGCGGGTCCAGGGGGGACTCCAGACCAGTTCGATATGGGCGGTTGGGATTTCGGGAATGGCTTCGACCTTGCGGCGGACGTCGGCGACAATCGATCCGGCGACGGGGCAGCCGGGGGCGGTGAGGGTCATCTCGATGCGGGCGGCGTTGGCGGGGTCGAGCTGGATTTTGTAGATGAGGCCGAGGTCGTAGACATTGAGCGGGATTTCCGGATCGAAGACGGTCCTCAGGGCGGCGATGATTTTCTCGAGGAGGGGCTGCTGGTCGGGGGCGGCGAGTTGGACCACGGCGCCGAGGGAAGCGGCGGGGGGAGCGGCTTTGACGTCGCCGATCTTTTCGCGGATGACGCGGGCGGCGTGGTCTTCCATGGAGGGCTGGTTGAGGGATATTTTTTTCGAACGGTCGGTCATGGGACGCTCTTTTCAGGTGCGGGGCTGGCGATTTCGCGCGCGACGGCGTGGATTTTCTGGATCATGCCGGCGAGACCGTTGCGGCGCTGGGCGGTGATGAACTGCTCGAGGCCGATCCGGGTGAAGAATTTTTCGATGTCGAAGGCGAGGACGGCGGAGGCGGGCTGGCCGGAATAGAGGCGCTGCAGGATGGCGATGAGGCCGCGGACGATTTCGGCGTCGGCGTCGGCGACGAACTCGAGGGTGTCGGCCGTGCCGGGTTTTCGGCGACCGACGAGGTAAACCTGCGACATGCAGCCGGGGACGCGCTGCGTGACTTTTTTCAGCATGTCGAAGAGGGGCGGGAGGGTCTTGGCGAGGTCGAGGACGTATTCGTTTTTGGCGTCGCGTTCCCCGAGGAATTCGAATTCCTCGGCGAGCAGATCGGCGGCAGCGCGCGGGGACTGGGCGAACGCGGCGGGATATTCGATGGCGGTCGAGGCGGTCGGCTGCGGAAGAGTGGCGGAGGGGGACGTCGCGGCCTGGCGTTCCATAACAATTTCGTGAAGGGCGTTGGCGAGGGCGTCGACTTCGGCGCGGGTGTTGTAGAAGGCGAAGGAGGCGCGGGCGGTGGAGCCGACGCCGTAGCGGTCCATGACGGGCTGGCAGCAGTGGTGTCCAGTGCGGACGCAGATGCCGCGGCGATCGAGCGCCATGCCGATGTCGAGGGAGGAGATGGTGGGGTTTTCGAGGACAAAGGAGATGACGGCGGCTTTTTTGTCGGCGGTGCCGATGATGCGGAGCCCGGGGATTTCGCGGAGGCGGCGGGTGGCGTGGGCGAGGAGATCCGATTCATAGGCGAAAATGTTGGCGAGGCCAACCGATTGGACGTAGTTGATGGCGGCGGCGAGACCGACGGCCCCGGCCATGTCGGGGGTTCCGGCCTCGAACTTGTTGGGCAGGCCGGCGTACTCGGTTTTTTCGAAGGTGACGGAGGCGATCATGTCGCCGCCACCCTGGTAGGGAGGCATGGCTTCGAGGAGCGCGCGTTTGCCATAGAGCACGCCGATGCCGGTGGGACCGACGAGCTTGTGGGCGGAGAAGACGTAGAAATCGGCATCGAGGGATTGAACGTCGGTGGGTGCGTGGGCGACCCATTGGGCGCCGTCGATAAGGGCGAGAGCACCGTGAGCGTGGGCGAGGCGGATGATTTCTTCGACAGGGTTGATGGTGCCGAGCGAATTGGAGACATGGTTGACCGCGACCATTTTGACGCGGCCGTGGGCGAGGAGGCGCTGGAGGACATCGAGCTGGAGCTGGCCGTGGTCGTCGACCGGGATGGAGAGGACCTTGGCGCCCAGGGGCTGGGCGATCATCTGCCAGGGCACGATGTCGGAGTGGTGCTCGAGGTGGGAGAGGACGATTTCATCGCCGGGCTTGAGATTGGCGCGGCCCCAGGAGGCGGCGACGAGATTGATGCCTTCCGTGGTGCCGCGGGTGAAAAGGATTTCGGCGGCTTCGCGGGCGTTGAGGAATCTGCGGACGGTTTCGCGGGCGGCTTCGAAGGCGTCGGTCGAGGCCTGACTGAGTGCGTAGACGCCGCGATGAATGTTGGCGTTCTGGGTCTCGTAGTAACGGACGATGGCGTCAATGACGGCGCGAGGTTTCTGGGTGGTGGCGGCGTTGTCGAGGTAGACCAGCGGATGGCCGTTGGCGCGGGTGTGGAGGATGGGGAAATCGGCGCGAAGGCGCTCCACATCGAGAGGTGCGGGCATGGGGCGAAGCGGGTCGTTCATAACCATGGATTGTAGCACGCCAGGGAGCGCTTCGGCGGTGGCGAACGCGCGGGCCGGTTACAGCAGCGCGACATCGTGGGCGGCGGTTTCGGTGATGCGGAGGTCCTGCGGCAGGCCATGCTGGGCGGACATGTAGTCTTCGATGCGCGCCCGGACGGGAGCGACCTTGATGCGGCGGGTGATGTCGGCGGCAAAGGCGTAGGTCATGAGGTGGCGGGCCTGGGCGAGGGACAGGCCGCGGGAGATGAGATAGAAGACGGCGTTTTCGTCGACGGGGCCGGTGGTCGAGCCGTGGGTGCACTTGACGTCGTCGGCATAGATTTCCAGCGCCGGCTGGGAGTTCATGAAGGCTTCGTTGGAGAGGAGCAGCGACTTGCTGGTCTGCTTCGAGTCAGTTTTCTGGGCATCCTTCTGGACGAAGATTTTGCCCTTGAAGATGGCGGTGGAGTGGTCGGCGAGGACGTGTTTGTAAAGTTCGTGGCTGGGGCAATGGGCCTTTTCGTGGTGCAGCAGGGTGTGGTTGTCGATGTGCTGGTTGCCGCGGGCATAGACAAGGCCATTGAGGGTGGCTTCCGCGCGTTCGCCGCCGAGGAAGACCAGGAGGTCGTTGCGGGTGAGGCGGCTGCCAAGACTCGTGGAGTGGGAGACGAACTGGGATTCGCCGGCGAGGACGACCTGCATGAGGGCGACGTGGTCGGCCTGATCGCCTTCCTGCTGGAGCTTGTTGTGGTCGATTTTGGCGGTGGGGGCCTGGATGATTTCGGTGACGGCGTTGGTGAGGTAAGCGGTGCCGTTGCCGCCGGCGTAGGTTTCGACGAGAGAGGATTCGCTGGCATCCTCAGCGATGACGAGCACGCGCGGATGGGTGACCGCAGGGGCGCTGCCATGGGGAACGCTGGTGAGGAAAAGCAGGTGGATCGGCTTTTCCATGACGGCGGACCTGGCGATGTGAACGAAGGCCCCCTCACGCAGGAAGGCGGTGTTCAGGGCGGCGAAGGGATGTTCGGCTGACTTGGCGAGGCGGCCGAGATACTCCTGGGCCAGCTTGCCCTGCGATTCCAAGGCGTGGGACAGCGGGAGCACGGTGATGCCGGCGGGAAGGTTCTGCGTACGGCTCAGGGTTTCGTCGTAGCGTCCGTTGATGAAGACGAGTTCCGCGCCCGCTTCGTTGCCGAAGGAATAGTCGTCGAAGAGGCGGCGTGCGGCGGGGTGCTGGCCATCGATCTCGGCGGCGGGAGCGAAGGCGGTGCGGGCGATGGCGGTGACGTTGGTGTCGCGCCATTCTTCCATGCGGGTGGTTGGGAACCCCTGCCGGCGGAAGTCGGCCATGCCTTTCTGGCGCAGCGTGTTGACCCAGGCCTGCGTGTGCGCGGGCTGCGAATCAAAAGTCGAAAGAAAGCCGGTTGCCTGTTCCATTACGCCCGTCATATGTAAAACCCCGTGGTAGCGCCCGCACCCGTGGAGGCGGGGCGCGTGATGTCGAATGTACTTCAAACGCCCTTGGCGGCGACTTCGTCCTCGACCCAGTCGTAGCCCTGTTCTTCCAGCTGGAGGGCGAGTTCCTTGCCGCCGCTCTTGACGATGCGACCTTCAATCATCACATGCACCTTGTCGGGAACGATGTAATTGAGGAGCCGCTGGTAGTGCGTGACGAGGAGGATGGCCTTCTTGCCATCGGACTCGTGGATCTTGTTGACGCCATGGGCGACGGTTTTGAGGGCGTCGATGTCGAGGCCGGAGTCGGTTTCATCGAGCAGGGCGAGGAGGGGGCTGACGACCGCCATCTGGAAGACTTCGTTGCGTTTCTTCTCGCCGCCGGAGAAGCCTTCGTTGATGGCGCGGGTCATGAAGCTTTTGTCCATGCCCAGGAGGTCCATCTTTTCGCGCACCATTTTGTTGAAGGCGACCGCGTCGAGCTCGGGCTGGTTGTGATGCTTGCGAATCTCGTTGACGGCGGCCTTGAGGAAGTAGCTGGTGGAGACGCCGGGGATTTCGACCGGGTACTGGAAGCCCAGGAACATGCCTTCGCGGGCCCGTTCCTCGGGGGCCATCTCCAGAAGGTCCTTGCCATTGAAGGTGATGGAACCTTCGGTGACTTCGTAAACTTCGCGTCCGGCGAGGACCTGGCACAGGGTGGACTTGCCGGAGCCGTTCTTGCCCATGATCGCGTGGATTTCGCCGGTGTCGATGGTGAGGTCGACGCCGCGGAGGATCTGGCGGCCGCCGCCGGCGACCTCGGCGTGAAGATTTTTGATTTCGAGGAGGGCCATGGTTGAGCGTTCCTTATTCACCACAGAGAACACAGAGGGCACAGAGGACGGACACGTTGGAAATAGAAAACTCTGTGTTCTCCGTGTCCTCTGTGGTTTGCAGGGGTTTTATCCGACGCTGCCTTCCAGGCTGACGCCGAGGAGTTTCTGGGCTTCGACGGCGAACTCCATGGGCAATTCCTTGAAGACTTCCTTGCAGAAGCCCGAGACGATCATGTTGATGGCGTCTTCCAAGGCGATGCCGCGGGTCTTGCAGTAGAAGAGCTGGTCTTCGCCGATTTTGCTGGTGGAGGCTTCGTGTTCGACACGGCCGGTGCGGTTGCGCACCTCGATGTAGGGCGAGGTGTGAGCGCCGCACTTGTCGCCCAGGAGCATGGAATCGCACTGGGTGTAGTTGCGGGCGTTTTCGGCCTTGGGAAGGATTTTCACCAGGCCGCGGTAGGTGTTCTGGCCGAAGCCGGCGGAGATGCCCTTGCTGACGATGGTGCTGCGGGTGTTCTTGCCGATGTGGATCATCTTGGTGCCGGTGTCGGCCTGCTGGTAGTGGTTGGTGAGGGCCACCGAGTAGAACTCGCCAACGGAGTTGTCGCCCTGGAGGATGCAGGAGGGGTATTTCCAGGTGACGCTGGAGCCGGTTTCGACCTGGGTCCAGGTGATCTTGGCGTTCTCCATGCACTTGCCGCGCTTGGTGACGAAATTGAAGATGCCGCCGTGGCCGGTCTTGGGGTCGCCGGGGTACCAGTTCTGGACGGTGGAATACTTGATGGTGGCGCCCGGGAGGGCGATGAGCTCGACGACGGCGGCGTGGAGCTGGTTCTCATCGCGCTGCGGAGCGGTGCAGCCCTCGAGGTAGCTCACGTAAGCGCCCTCGTCGGCAATGATGAGCGTCCGTTCGAACTGACCGGTGTTGCGGGCGTTGATGCGGAAATAGGTGGAGAGTTCCATCGGGCATTTGACGCCCTTGGGGATGTACACGAAAGAGCCATCCGTGAAGACGGCGGAGTTCAGGGTGGCGAAGTAGTTGTCGGAGTAGGGCACGACCGTGCCGAGGTATTTGCGGACCAGGTCGGGGTGGTGCAGGACGGCTTCACCGAAGCCGCAGAAGATGATGCCGACCTTGGCTAGTTCGGCCTGGAAGGTGGTGGTGACGGAGACCGAGTCGAAAACGGCGTCCACGGCGACGCGCGGTTTTTCGATGCCCAGGAGGGCTTCGCGTTCATGGACCGGCACCCCAAGCTTCTCATAGACGGCGAGCAGCTCCGGGTCGACTTCTTCCAGGCTCTTGGGCCGTGCCCTGGGGGCGGAGTAATACTTGATGCCCTGGTAGTCGACGGCCGGGTAGGTGACCTTGGGCCACTTGGGTTCCTTCATGGTGAGCCAGTGGCGGTAGGCCTTGAGCCGCCATTCCAGCATCCATTCGGGCTCTTTCTTTTTGGCGGAAATGAAGCGGACGATGTCTTCGTTGAGGCCCGGGGGGGCTTCGTCGGCTTCCATATCGACGGCCCACCCATGCTGGTAGACCTTGCTGGCCAATTCTTCGATGGTTTCGGTGGATGTAGGCATTATGGGCTCCCTGGAAGTCCGTGGGGGATGCCCTTCGGACAGACGGACCATCTTAGTCCGTGTGAACGATAAATGGTAGCACCTGAGACTCAACCGCAACAAAGTCCCGCCCCCCCTGCTTGCTTGGGCCGCCCCTCCCGGTCTATAGTGATGCAGCGAAAATCGCTGTAACCAATCACAGGAGCCCCCGTCATGCCGATTCTGCTTTCTGAAAATGCCGCCAAGGAAATCAAGTCCATCATCAAGGATCAGGGCCTTTCCGAGGCCGTGGCGTTGCGTGTGGGCGTCAAAGGCGGGGGTTGCTCGGGCTTTTCCTATGTTCTGGACCTCACGGAAGCCCCCCCGGAGAACGACGAAGTGATGGAATGCCACGGCATCAAGATCCTGGCGGACCGGAAGTCCTACCTGTACCTCAACGGGACCGAAATCGACTTCAAGGACGAAGTGATGGGCCGCGGATTCGTGTTCAAGAATCCTAATGCCACGCACACCTGCGGCTGCGGCAGCTCGTTCTCGGCCTAAGGGCTGGGCGCGAAACTCAAGTGAAATCACCAACGGGACGTCCGCGAGGGCGTCCCGTTTTCGTTTCCTAGACCGCCCCCACCGGGTGGGTTAATCTAGGCCGCAAGGTTGGACCGATAAATTCCGGTTGAAAAACGTCCCGCGAAAGGACTTCCCGCATGGCTCGCAAGGTCGCCCTTCTGATTCCCGTGATGCTTGGTTTGGCCGCGTGCAATTCCACCGGCGGGCTGAAGGTGCCTTTTACGAAGGAAAAGCCCTTTGTGCCGACGGC
>JBEHXY010000187.1:0-7690 GCA_048498455.1 Planctomycetota bacterium
TACGCTGATGGATGAGGCGGCGCGAAAATACTACGACGAGGCGGCGATACGGCAGGAGATGCAGGAACTGGAACGGCGGCTGCTTTCGGGCGCGATCAGTGATGAAGCCTTTGAGCAGCAGGAAGAGGCGCTGCTGGAGCGCCTGTTGCAGGCGCGGGAGTACCGGCGGCAGGCGCTGGCGGAGAAATCGTGATGGCCCGGAATCACCGGTGAAAGTGGAAGGCGCTGCTGCATGTTGAAGCCCTCGGGAAAATCAGAATCGGCGTCGCGCAGGCAGGGCAGTGGGAAGCAGGGGGCGGGGCGTCCGCAGATCTCGCGCGGCCGTATGCAGGAGCAGGAGGGGGATCAGGAGCGCGGGGAGGCGGGGCGAAATGGAACCTCGGGCAACGGGGCTGGGGGGAATGGGTCGGGTGCGGGTCACCACACGCAAGATTCGGGGGCGACATTGCATCGGGAGCAGCGGGGGGAACAGCGGGGGGAGCAGAATGAAGCGCCGGTGCGGCGGAAGCGGATCAGCGGCACAGCGGCGGTGGCGGCGGCGAAGGAGCAGATTTACGAGCTGACCAGTCATGTCTGCGAGTCGGTGTCGTCACTGAGCCGGAACCGCGAGGGGTGGCGGGTGGTGATCGAGGTGGTGGAGCTGGAGCGCATTCCGCAATCGACGGACATCATGGCTTCCTACCTGGTGGAGGTGGACGACGAGGGGGAGCTGATGAATTACGAGCGGATCCAGCGTTACTACCGTAACGAAGTGAGTGGTGATCAATGAGCGACAAGCAGCCACCGAGGCCAGTGTCGCCAGGGGTGGCGGCGGAGCTTTCGCCGCGCTATTCGGGGATGGGCGGCATGGAAAACGTGAATGGCGTGGGGCGTCCGCCGCAGCGCGACAGCCTGCTGGACCTGCTGGACCGGGTGCTGGACAAGGGGGTGGTGATTGCGGGGGACATTTCGATCAACCTGCTGGATATCGAGCTGTTGACGATCAAGATCCGCCTGTTGATCGCGTCGGCGGACAAGGCGAAGGAGATGGGGATCGACTGGTGGACGCATGATCCGTCGCTCTCGTCGAAGGCGGGCCGGCAACAGCAGAAGGTGGATGCCGAGCGGGAGAACCGCGAGCTGCGGGAGCGCATCAGCGCGCTGGAGGCGCGGTTGAACGCGCTGGGCGAGGCACCGGACCAGGCGCGGTCGCGGCCGGCGATGCCGCCGGGCGGGCGTGCGGGGCGCGGGGGGCAGTAGGGAGCGGCGCATGGCGACGAACGGTCCATCGGATGCGCTGCTGCGGCGGATCCTGGCGGCGATTGCAGCCGAGCCTTCGGAGGCGCGGGTGCGGGCGCTGGTGGAGGAGGCGCGGGCGGAAGCGGAGCAGGAGATCAAGGCGTTGCTGAAGCAGGCGCTGAAGGCGGGGATGCTGCGGCAGGCGGCGGACTTGCTGGAGGGCGGCGGGGAGGATGCGGGGAAAAAGCTTGCAGGGCCATCGTCGCAGGCGGAGGTCGCGGAGACGGCAGAGGCGCTTCCCGCGGCTGCGCACAAGGAACCGGTGCAGGGAGGGGCGGGTGAGGAAGAGGCGGCGCGCGGGTGTTATGTGTACGGGTTCACGCGCGGGTCAGTAGCGGGCGGGCATGCATCAGCGGCGGCGATTGATCCACGTTATCCGGTGGGGGAGGTGTGCGAGGGAGAGCTGAAGGCGATCGTCAGCAGCGTGGAAATCCAGGCATTTTCGCGGGCGGCGATGGAGAGGCATCTTCAGGAGCCGCAGTGGGTGGAGGCGCGGGTGCGGGCGCACGATGCGGTGGTGAAACAGGCGATGGCGGGGGGCGCGGTGATTCCCTGCCGCTTCTGCACGATTTTGCGCGGGCCCCAGGAGGTGCGGCGGTTGTTGACGGAGCATCGCGAGCAGATCGCGGCGACGCTGGATCTGCTGGCGGGGAAACAGGAGTGGGGGGTGAAGCTTTATCATTCGGGGCAGGGCGGCGGGCGGCTTGCTGCGGGGGACCCGGAGAGCACCGGCAAAGCGTATCTGCGGCGCAAAGGCGATGAGGTGCGAACGCAGCAGGAGGAAGCGGGTCTTGCGCGCGAACGGGCGACCGCGGTTTTCGAGAAGCTGGCGGCGCTGGCGGCGGAGGCGACGCTGCTCCCGTCGCGCAACGGCAAGGGGGCGGAGCCGGGCCGTCGGTTGCTGCTGAACGGGGCGTTCCTGGTGGCGGATGAAGCGGTAGAGGCGTTTGACCGTGCCGCCCGCGGGGCCGGCGCCGATGAGGGGATTGAGGTGGAGCTGACGGGGCCGTGGCCGCCGTACAATTTTGTGCATTTGGATCTTGCGCCGCGGGGGGTGTCATGAGGCCGCGCGAGGGGAGCGAGTTGTCGCCGGCGGCTTCGCGCGAGGAGCTGGAGCGGGAGCTGACGCTGCTGGAGTTGCTGGACCGGGTGCTCGACAAAGGGGTGGTGCTTTCGGGTGACATCACCCTGGCGGTGGCGGATGTTGACCTGGTGTATGTCGGCCTGCGGGTGTTGCTGAGCTCGGTGGATGCGGCGGAACGTCGCCGCGGCGCGGGGGCGGGCGTGGACGATGCGGAATGATTTACGTGTACGCCATTGTGGAATCCTGTGCGCTGCCGTTGCCGGTGACGGAGGGGGGCGATCTGGAGATCGTGGGGCACGAGGGGGTGGCGGCGGTGTGCACGCGGCAGGCGGCGCGTTCGCTGTCGCCTTCTGCGGACGAAGTCTGGCGGCACGAGCGGGTGGTGGAGTCGCTGATGCGTGACCGGGCCACGTTGCCGGCGCGGTTCGGCACGAGGTTTCGCGAGGAGGATGAATTGCGGGCGGTGCTGCGGCGCAACGGGCAGGGGCTCCTTGCCGCACTGGAGCGCGTGCGCGGCTGCGTGGAACTGGGCGTGCGGGGCGTGTGGCAGCGTCCGGTGCAGGAGTCGGAAGAGAGGCTGTCGGTGGCGGCCGGGGGCGGTTCGGGCCGGGCCTACATGGTGGCGCGGTTGGCGCGCGAGCAGCGGCTGCAGGCGGGGCGGGCGGCGGCGGAAGGTGCGGCGGAAGCCATTCACCGGGCACTGGCGCCGCTGGCGCGGGACAGTTGCCTGCGGATTTTTCCTCCTTCGACAGGCGCGCAGCAACAGCTTCTTGCGGCGGCGTACCTGGTGGAGCGGCCGTCGATGGAAGGGTTCGCGCAGCGGGCAACCGCGCTGGCCCAACCAGTCGCGGAAGTGAAATTGCTGTGCACCGGGCCATGGCCGCCGTACCACTTTGTCCCGGTGCTGCAAGCGGGGGAGGCGCTCCATGGCTGAGCCTTCGCGGTCGAAAGAAGAGGATCTGTTCAACCGGATCCTGGGCAGTTCCGGGGGAGGGGAGCTGGATGATTTCCTGCGCGGTTTTGACCGGCTGCAGACGCTGCTGCCGACGCGCATCGACGCGGACCCGCAGAAGATCGAGCGTGGCCTTGCCCAACTGGTGCTGACGCTGATCGAACTGCTCAGGCAGCTCATGGAGCGACAGGCCGTCCGGAGAATGGAGTCGGGGTCGCTCACCGATGACGAAGTGGAACGACTCGGACAAACCTTCATGGCGCTGGAAAAGCGGATGGAAGAGTTGAAACGAACGTTCGGGCTGGAAAGCAAAGATTTGAACCTGGACCTGGGACCGCTGGGCAAGCTGCTGTGATCCAGAACGCCGTTTGTGAAGGCGGCGGCGAGGGTCACCTGGACTTTTCACGCTTCGTCACGCGCGCGGGTCCGAATGTTGCTGAATGCGGAGCATATGGAGGCATATCATGCAAAATTCGTCTATCGTCGATCAGGTCAACGCCACGCTGAAGCGCCTGGAGGAAAAAGATCCGGGGCTGAAGCAGATGCTCAAGAAATCCTACGGCTATGCCGTGTTTCCCTCGGTGGGGAAGGCTTCGCTGGTGGTGGGGGGGGCCTATGGCAAAGGGGCGGTTTTTGAAAAGGGGAAGATGATCGGTTACGCCACGATGGGGCAGACGACCATCGGCGTGCAGGTGGGCGGCGACACGTTTTCGGAAGTGATTGCCTTTGAGAACAAGGAAGCGCTGGAGCGTTTCAAGAAGGGCAAGGTTCACTTCGCCGCCAACGCGTCGGCCGTGCTGGTGAAGGCGGGGGCCAGCGGCACCTCCGATTACGAGAAGGGGGTCATGGCGCGGGCTTATTCGCGCGGCGGCCTGCTGCTGGAGCTGGCGGTGGGGGGGCAGAAATTCAAATTCAAACCCAAGGGCGACGAGCAGGAGGACGAGGAAGCGCCGCAGAAATCCGCCGGCCGCAATGGCGGGAAGGGGGGATCGAAGGGGGGCAAGGAGGGCGGCGCCCGCGGGTCACGCTCGATGGAGGAGTCGGACGAATCGGAGGAGGGCGATGCATCGGCCCAGGAGGAGGAGGGCGGGGAGGAGCAGGAGCAGCCCGGCTTGATGTCGCGGGCCGCGGGAGGCGCTCGCAAGGCGGGCTCCAAGGTGATGGATGTGGTGAAGGAGCACCCGGTGGCCACGGCGATTGTCGGCGTGGCGGCGGCGGCGGGGATTGCGTTGCTGGTGGCGAGCCTGATGCGCGGCGGCGACGACGACGAGGATGAGCAGCAGAATTCCGCCGACGAATCGGAAGACAATGGCGAGTCGGAGGAGGATTCCGATGCGCAGATGTCGTCCGAGGAATCGGATGATGACCAGGAGCAGGAACGGGGCGACGAAGATGAAAGCTATGAGGATGAAGAGAGCGACCGGCTGACCCGCTCGCGCTGATGCGATCGGGTGTCGCCTGGTGATTCTGTCAGGGAACGGCCCGCGCTGCTACAGTGCGGGCCGTTTGCTGCGCGAGGACCTGGCGGACATGCGGGACGGTTGGATGGCTGCGGAGGAGTGGGGGCGGATTCAGCGGTCGATGCCGATTGCGTGCGTGGACGTGGTGCCGGTGTGCGCGAGCAGGGCGGGCGAGGTCGAACGGGTGGGATTGATCTGGCGGGCGCTGCCCGAAGGGAAGCAGGGATGGTGCATGGTGGGCGGGCGGGTGTGGTATCAGGAGACGCTGGCGGCGGCGATCCGGCGGCACCTGCGGGAGACGCTGGGGGAGGGCATCTCGTTTCATCTCGGGGCGGATCCGCAGCCGGTCTTTTGCGCGCAGTATTTTCCGCAGCAGGGGGCGGTGGGGCAGGTGGATCCGCGGCAGCACGCGATCGCGCTGACGTTCGTGGTCGTGATCGAGGGAACGCCGGCGCCGCGGGGGGAGGGATTGTTGTTTGAGTGGTTTGCACCGGGAGCGCTGCCGGCGGCGGAGCAGTTCGGGTTCGGGCAGGAGCGGGTGGTGCGCGCGGCTCTGGCGGCATTTGCGGGGGCAGGCGCGGCGGGGATGAATCAACCGTAGCGCTGGACCATCTCGGCGCAGAAATCGGCGAATTCGCCGGGCTCCTTCGGGGGGCTGGTGTAATGCGGTTGAACGCCGCAGTGCTCGGGGGTGAAGCAGAAGGTGGCGGTGACCTTGAAGGGTTCGAGGGCTTTCATCTGGCGGTCGAACCAGTGGCGGGCGTTGGGGCGGTAGAGGTCGGCCCAGGAGATGCCGGTGCGGAGGTAGGTGACGCCGAGGTCTTTCATGATGCGGACGGCATCGTCGAGGCGGTGGTCTTCGTAGTGGAACCACTGGCAGAGGCCGACCTCGGGCGTGTAGTTGTGGAAGTGCTTGAGGGCGAGCTTGGGGGTCATGTCTTCCTTGATCAGGCCCATGTAGAAGTGGCGGTAGTAGGAGGAGCCTTCGGCCTCGCGGTGGCGGGTGGTGGCGGGCCAGGCCTTGGGCAGGTCAAAGAGCGAGTACCAGTGGATGCGGGGGGCCTTGCCAATCAGGAGTTCGGCGGTGCGTTTGAGGCCGAACTCCTGGACTTCCTCGGCCCCGAAGGTGGAGATGCCGACCTCGGAAACCCAGAGGGGCTTGTCCTCGGCGACGGCCTTGATTTCGGTGAGCCTGGCGGGCCATTCGTTGAGCTGCCAGTGGTTCCAGTCGAGCGGGAAGCCGTGGACGGCGAGGGCGTCCATGCGATCGACGACGCCGGCGGCGCGCATAAGCTGGACGAAGCTGGGATCGATGGGGGACATGCCGCCGAGAACCTGCGGGAGGTTGGGGCGCTGGGCGCGGATGGCGTCGGAGGCGAGGTTGATCATGCGGGCGAAGAGCGACCAGTCGGGGTCCACTTCGAACATCCAGTGGGATTTGTTGTTGGGCTCATTCCAGAGCATGACGGCTTCAAGCACGGCTTACCTCGGAGAAGAGGGCGGGGCGGGGGGAGCGGCGAAGATGGCGCGGGGACCTTCGGGGGCGGGCTCCAGGCCGCGGCGACGGCACACGTACACTTCCATTTCGGGGTGGGCGATGATGTCGAAGCCGGAGCTGCGGAGCATGGCTTCCATGCAGGCGCGGTTGGGGACCCACCAGTTGGTGGGATCGTCGGCATAGCGGCGCTCGATGAAGTGCATCTTTGGATAGCCGGGGCGATCGAAAAGGTCGGTCTGCCAGAAGTCGTAATTTTCCTCGAGCGGCTCAATGTCGGTGCTGCCGCGCTGCATGGACTGGAACAGGAGCAGGTCTTTGGCGACGGTGTCGTGGATGATGTCGAGGGCGAGGAGGGGGTGGCGGAGGTGGTAGAGAACGCCCATGAAGATGACGATGTCGAACTGTTCGCCCAGGGCGCCGACGTCGTAGACGGAGAGGTTGCGGAACTCGATGTCGCGCAGGCCGTTGACCTGGGCGGCGAAGCGCGCCTGCTCGAGATAGCGGTCGTCGGAGTCGATGCCCAGGACGCGGGCGGCGCCGCGGTTCTTCATTTCGATCGAGTAG
Organism: Planctomycetota bacterium; assembly: GCA_048498455.1. GTDB lineage: Bacteria > Planctomycetota > Phycisphaerae > WQYP01 > WQYP01 > CALCHA01. The sequence goes on from JBEHXY010000187.1 coordinate 6,837, forward strand.
AAGCCGGCGTTGCAGCCGATGTCGAGCACGGTTTTGCCGGCAAGATCGGTGGGCAGTGCGTCGCGGAAGGCGCGGAACTTGATGTTGGGATAATCGCCCAGGAAATGGTCGGGCGCGGTCTGCACGCCGGCCAGGGTGATGTTGTGAAACCAGGGACCGAGCTCGCGGATGCGGCGCCGGACGGCCTCGGGAGACAGGCCATCGGCGCCTGCGGGGCGGGGGTCGTCGGAGAGGGTGGTCATGCGATGTTCACCTGGTTCGAGGACTCAGTGAAGGTTGACGAGGGGAGCGGCGGCGGGCCCGGCGGCCGCGGCACGCGCGGCGGCGGGGGCGGGCACGTCGAGCGGTCCATGAATGAAGGCTTCGGTGCGGTCGTGGGCCTCGGCATCGCTGAACTGCACGGGCGGGGATTTCATGAGATAACTTGAGGGGCCCACCAGCGGCCCGCCGATGCCGCGGTCCATCGCCAGCTTGGCGCAGCGCACCGCATCAATGACGACTCCCGCGGAGTTGGGGGAATCCCAGACTTCCAGCTTGAGTTCGCAGGAGAGGGGGACGTTTCCGAAGGTGGTGCCTTCCATGCGGATGTAGCAGAACTTGCGGTCTTCGAGCCAGGGGACGTAATCGGAGGGCCCGACATGCACGCCGCTGGCGGGGATTTCGTAATCGAGCTGCGAGGTGACGGCGTTGGTCTTGGAGATTTTTTTGGATTCGAGGCGTTCGCGTTCGAGCATGTTGAGGAAGTCGGTGTTGCCGCCGAAGTTGAGCTGGTAGGTGCGATCGAGGCGGACGCCGCGTTCCCGGAAGAGGTGGGTGAGGACGCGGTGGGTGATGGTGGCGCCGAGTTGGGACTT
>JBEHXY010000188.1:0-7663 GCA_048498455.1 Planctomycetota bacterium
ATCGAGCGGCAGGGGCGAGGGATTCGATGGGGGTGAAGGTGCGGGTGGTTTCGACGCTGGCGGTATGTGCGCTGGTGTTGGGGGTGGTGCTGCAGGCGGGGTTCGGGGCGTTTGCGTATGCGCCGGTGAGCATTCCGTTTGCAGTGGTGGGGTCGTTTGTGCTGGGGTTGTTGATGTTTGGGCCGATGTGGAATGCGCTGGAGGGGAAGGGGCGGCGATGAATTGCGGGCGGTGGTGATGGAGGTGATGGATGTGGTCGAGGCTTGGCAGGGTATGGAGGCGGCGGTGGGTGCGGTGGGTGGGAGTGTGCGTCGTGCTGGTGGGAGGGGTTTTGGGGATGGAGGTGGCGGGGCATCGGGCGGTGGCGCCGCAGGGGAAGTTTTCGACGTTGCGTGGTTTTTTGGCGTGGCGGCCCAGGGAGGAGCGGTTTGCGATGGTGGGCGTGGGCGGGCGGCGGCATGTGATTGCGCTGGGGGCGAGGAGCAGTTGGTTGCTGCTGTCGTCGGGACCGTCGGCGTATGTGTTTGACGATGCGGGGGCGCTGGAGGATTGGACGGCGGATATGGGGGATGACAATCGGTTCGAGGGACGATGGGGTGTGATCGAGGCGTTCAGGAGCGGGCGAGTGACGCGGCGGGAGATGGAGGGAGTGGCGGCGACGGAGGCGGCGGGAGTTGGGCTGTGAGCACAGTTGAATAGGCGGAGGGGGAGGAGGCTTCGAAGGGGTTTCAAAACCACGGAGGACACGGAGGGCACGGAGGATCGCCGGTGGTGAGACGGTGGGGTTCTGCGGGGGTGCACGATGGACCCACCCCGCGGAGGGGGTGGGCTTGGGCATTGTTGGTGCGGAATGGCGGGCGAGAGGGGTGTGGGGGGCGATCCCTCGGAGCTCTCTCAGGGTCGCGGTACGGGTCGTGGGGGTCAGCCGCCGTTGAGGACGATGAGGACGGATTGGATGGAGGAGGGGGAGACGCGGGGGGAGATTTTGAGTTCGTAGCGGAGGAGTTGCTTGTCGTTGCGGCCGACGGCGGTGACGTCGCCGAGGACCATGTATTGGACTTTGGCGGGCCAGTTGGGGTCATTGAGCTGGACGCGGTCGCCGGGGAGGGGTTGGAGGGGGGTATCGGTGACGACGGACTCGCAGATCATTTCGCCGTTGCCGAGGCCTTTGACGAGGCAGGTGGGGACGATGACCTGGTCGGTGGGCTGGGAGCGGCGGATGATGGTGGCGCGGACGCCGGCGAGGGAGGCGGCGGTGGCGCGGGCGGTGGAGGCGGAGGGGTCGGTGAGGAGGCGGACGGTGGCGGTTTTGGGTCCGACGGCGACGATGCGACCGAGGGGGGAGACCTTGGCGATGACGACCATGTCGAGGGCGACGCCATCCATGGTGCCCTTGTCGATTTTGAGGAGGGAGGCGCCGGGGCCGGCTTCGTAGGCGGTGATGCTGGCGAGGAGGATGTCGCGTTCGGTGAGGCCGTGGGGGGAGAGGGAGCTGATGTCCTTGATTTTCTGATTGAGGTCCTGGAGCTGGCCGTTCTGGTAGGCGACGAGGTCTTCGAGGTAGCGGATCTGCTCACGGAACTGGTCGGCGGAGGGGGCATCGGCGGGGCGGTCGGTGAGGCGGGAGACGGTGGAGGCGACGAGGGACTGGGCGCCTGTGAAGACGGCGCGGCCGGGGGTGAGGAGGAGGTCGACGGGGGTGTGGAGGTACCACTCAAAGCGGCGGAAGTAGGAGGGCTGGGTGTGTCCTGCGGCGGCGGTTTCGGGGCCGCGGCCGAGGAAGGCGAAGACGGCGGCGGCGGCGGTCAGGTACCAGAACCATTGGCGGGCGGTGATGTTGGAGAGGGGCATGCGTGAAAACTCAAAACGCAAAACTCAAAACTCAAAACCTTTGGCGAGGAGGGTTTCAGTATGGGTGGGGGGAATTCTCGGCGAGGGGCAGAGGGGCGGCGATCAAACGCAAGCATAAACTCAAAACGCAAAACTCAAAACTTTGGCGAGGGGGTTTGGGGCGCGGGCCATTATAAGGGAGGGGAGCGGGGTGGGCGTTGGCGTTGGATGCGGGCTTGGAGGCGTTTGGTGCCGGTGGTGAGCATGGCGACCCATTCGTGGGCTTCGCCGAGGAGAGCGGCGAGTTCGGCGGCGTCGGTTTTGGCGAGAAGGGGGATGTCGCGGATCACCATGAGGGCTCTTCGTGTTTCGGCGGCTTCTTTGCGGGCGATACCTGTTTTGTGGAGCGTGTCGGGTTCGGTCAGGGCGGCTTTGGCTTCTTCGAGGTTGTTGGGGATGGCCAGGGAACTTCGGCTCAATTGTCCGGCGACGGTGAAGCCGACGGCGGTGCGGGGAAGTTTGTTGCAGAGTCGCAACACACGGACGGCAAAATTGTGAGAGCGATCGATCCACCCATCGTCGTAGGAACGCCCCACCAGAATCTCCTGTTCATTGCTCCCATGTTGTCGGCCAAGGTTTTGCGTTTTGAGTTTTGCGTTTTGAGTTTTTTTAGAGATCCGACATGTCGGATTCCATGGTGTCTTTCCAGAGTTCGAGGTTTTCGAGGAAGACGGAGGTTCCGCGGGCGACGCAGGTGAGGGGGTCGTCGGCGATGCGGACGGGGAGGCCGGTGGCCTGGTGGAGGACCTTGTCGATGGAGCGGAGGAGGGCGCCGCCGCCGGCGAGGCAGATGCCGGTTTCGACGAGGTCGGCGGCGAGTTCGGGCTCGGCGCGTTCGAGGGTTCGGGTGACAGCGTCGATGATCTGGCCGACGGGTTCCTGGAGGGCCTCGCGGATTTCCTCGGAGGTGACGATGCACTTGCGGGGGAGGCCGGAGATCATGTCGCGGCCGCGGACTTCCATGGTTTTTTCTTCGCCGAAGTTACCGGCGGAGCCGATTTCGATCTTGATTTTTTCGGCGTACTGGTCGCCGATCATGAGGTTGTAGGTTTTCTTCATGTGGTTGACGACGGCTTCGTCGAAGTCGTCGCCGGCGGTGCGGATGGATTCGGAGACGGCGATGTCGGCGAGGGTCATGATGGCGACCTCGGTGGTGCCGCCGCCGATGTCGACGATCATGGAGGCCTGGGGTTCGGTGATGGGGAGGCCAGCGCCGATGCCGGCGGCCATGGGTTCTTCGACGAGGTAGACGCGGCGGGCGCCGGCGCGTTCAGCGGAATCGAGGACGGCGCGTTTTTCGACGGCGGTGATGCCGGAGGGGATGGCGATGACGACACGGGGTTTGACGAGGGAGCGGCGTCCGTGGACGCGGCGGATGAAGTAAGCGAGCATGGCTTCGGTGATTTCGAAGTCGGAGATGACGCCGTCTTTCAGGGGTCGGATGGCGGTGATGGAGCCGGGGGTTTTGCCGAGCATTTCCTTGGCGACGAGGCCGACGGCGTTGCCATCCTGGAGGACGCGGTTGGTGCCTTTTTTGACAGCGACGACGGAGGGTTCGTTGAGGACGATGCCTTCGCCGCGGACGCAGACGAGGGTGTTGCAGGTGCCGAGGTCAATGCCCATGTCGAGGCTGAACCAGCCGAGGATAGAATCAAAGAACACGAGGGGCGACTCCTTGAGGGGGCGTGGGCGGGGCGGTCGCGGGCTGACGGGGTAGAAGTCAGACCGGGCAGCCGGGGACGGAAATAGGGGACACGCACGGCGGGATTATAGGGCAAGCCGTGGGTGGGACCAAACGGGATGGAACTCGGCGGGGTGTCGAGGGGCCGGCGAGGCATCACGAGAGGCCACAGGGGATGGCCAACGGACGGAAGACGTCCGCGGGCGGAAGGGTCCGCCGAAAAGGCTGCCCGCCGGGGAGAGGGAGGGGATTAGAGGAGGCCGACCGCGTGGAATTTGTAGGCGGTGAAGATGAGGGCGGTGAGGGTGGCGGCCATGGAGATGAAGGCGAGGGCGGTGTAGACATTGGGAGAGGGGCGGACGCGCAGGGTGCCCGGTGCGTTGATGCGGCTCATTTTACCTCCACAGAAAGCCGTGCGACGGAAAAGAGACGGGCACCCGTAGGGGACGGGCACCCTGATTATCGGTCACACGGAGGCAGAATCTGGACTGAAAAGGGTTTACTGGTTGTTGGCGGTGCCGCCGGTGGGGGCGCCGCTGGCGGACATCACGAGGTCGCCGGCCTGGGGGGTCTGGCCGGGGTTGGTGTCGGTGATGGTGGCGACGGAGGCGTCATCGGTGACATTGCTGACGACGGCGTCAGCGACCCAGGTGGGGCGGGCACCGGTGTTGCGGTAGATGGTGAAGCGGGTGCCGACCTTGACCTGGGAGGTGGTGCCGAGGGGGGTTTCGATAAGGGTGCGACCGGCGGCCTGGCGGATGTTGGTGACCTTGCCGTTGATGGCGGCGCGGGCGGGGACATTGGTGGCGGAGGCGGGGGTGTTGGTGTTATCGACTTGGGTGACCTGTCCGCCGGTGGTGTTGATGGCGGCGCCTGCGCCACCGTTGCTGCCGGCATTAACGACGGCTTCCTGAAGCTTGCGGATGGCCTGTTCGGCGAAGCGGTTCTGGGTGGAGAGCTCGTTGTTGACGCGGTTGAGCTCGGCGTTCTTGGCGATGAGGTCGGTGATCTGGGGGCGGATGGTGGCGATTTCCTTGAGCAGCTCGGTGGTCTGGTCCTTCATGGAGTTGATGACGGCGGTCTGCTGGGTGTTGGCGTTGGTGAGCTGGGCGTTGCGCTGCTCCATGGTGCCGTTCTGAATGGTGAGGCGGGCGATGTCGGTGTTGAGGCCGTTGATCTGCTGGGTGAGGGCGGTGACCTTGTCCTGCAGCTCGGACTGGGACTGGGCGGCCTGGGTCTGGAGGGCGGTGAGGTGGGTGCGCTCGGTGGCGAGGGCGACGGTGGAGGCGTCGGCGCGGGCGTTGGCGGCGACGAGTTGCTCGTGGTAGGGGGCGATGCGGCCGACTTCGAGGACCAGGAGGACGGCGAGCGCCAGCGAGAAGACCAGGGTGAGGACGATGAAGGTCTTTGTGAGCGTACTCAAGGGGTGCCTCCCGAAAAGTTAACGATGTGTAGAGATGCCATCTGAGGAGGTGGTGCGACCATCATCGACAGGAAGAGTAGATAAGGGTGCACGATCCGACCACGCAATCGCTAGTCTAATGAACGGGGGGATGGTGTCAAGATGAAAGCGGCGGGTGGCCAAGTAAGGGGGAGGGGAGGCGCAAAAGTGATTGAGAATCGAGACGTAAGCGGTCAGTGGTGCAGGAGCAGGAGGGTGGTGAGGGTGGTGGCGGCGAGGGCGAGGGCGGAGAGCATGACCAGGACGTAGGTGCGGATGCGGCCGGACTGGGGGGCGAGGGCGGTGCGGCCGGTGGCGGCGGCGAGGGTGGCGGCGCCGTTGACGAGGCCATCGATGATGCGGGTGTCGATGAGGGCGGAGAGGCGGGAGAGGCCGCGGGCGAGGAGTGCGACGGCGCCCACGAGGGCGTCGACGACGTAGCGGTCAAGCAGGCCGAGGATGCGCGAGGCGGTGAGGGTGAGGGTGACGATGACGCCGTCGTAGAGATCGTCGAAGAACATTTTTTCGTGGAGCCAGGCGTAGAGGAGGTTGAGGAGAGGGAACTTTTTGAGGCGGTCGGCGAAGGCGAAGCCGCGGAGGTAGACGAGGGGGGCGAGGAGCGCGGCGGCGAAGCCGTAGGCGAGGTAGCGGAAGATGAGGTTTTTGGCGTCTTCGGAGTTGGGGAGGACGGGGACGCCGGGGGGCAGGGACTTGCCGATGAGTTTGTCGACGCCGAAGAAGGTGCCGAACCAGATGGAGAAAGAGAGGAAGGCGAGGAGGATGAGGGGGAGGGTCATGAGGGCGTGTTCGTGGGCGTGTTCGGCGAGGTCTTCGTCGCGGGATTTGCCGCCGAAGGTGAGCCACCAGAGGCGTCCGATGTAGAAGGCGGTGAGGTAGGAGCAGACGGTGGGGACCCAGAAGAGGGTCATGGCGTACTTGGCTTGTCCGCCGCCGCCGAGGGAGAGGCGGTGGGCGTATTCGTAGACGCCGGCCATGCCGAGCTCTTTGGAGAGGGAGCCGGAGAAGGTGGGGGTGGCGGCGAGGGAGAGGGAGAAGAGCAGGGCGCAGGCGGCGGTGATGGGGAGTCGTTTCCAGAGGCCGCCCATCCAGCGGAGGTTGCCGTTGTGGTGGAGGTTGTGGAGGACGGAGCCGGCGGCGAGGAAGAGGCCGGCCTTGAAAAAGGCGTGGGTGAAGAGGTGGAGGAGGCCCGCGGTGTAACCGCCGGCGCCCAGGAAGAGCATCATGTAGCCAAGCTGGGAGATGGTGGAGTAGGCGAGGACCTTTTTGATGTCGGTCTGGACGAGGGCGATGAGGGCGCCAATGGCGAGGGTCACGCAGCCGATGACGGCGATGATCAGGCGGGTGTCCATGGTGAGGATGGGGTAAAGGCGGGCGACGAGGAAGACGCCGGCGGCGACCATGGTGGCGGCGTGAATGAGGGCGGAGACGGGGGTGGGGCCCTCCATGGCGTCGGGCAACCAGACGTGGAAGGGGAACTGTGCGGACTTGGCGGCGGCGCCGGCGAAGAGGCAGAGGCCGGCCCATGTGAGCCAGGAGAGGCCGATGAAGGAGGGGCCGAAGTTGTGGAAGAGGAAGGCGGAGGAATCGGAGGCGACGGCGAGGCGTGAGAAGTCTTCGAGGATGGATTGGGGGACGGTGTTGAGGAGTTCGGTCTGGGAGGCGGAGGCGACGGCGGAGGCGAGGGTGGGGTTTCCAGAAGGGTCGTAGAGCGTGAGGTTGGGGATGCCGACGTGGAGGGCGAGGAGTCCGATGCCGACGAGGAAGAGGGCGTCACCGATGCGGTTGATGAGGGCGGCCTTGACGGAAGCGGTGGCGGGTCCGCGGTTTTCGTTCCAGAAGCCGATGAGGAGGAAGGAGGTGATGCCGACGAGTTCCCAGAAGACGAAGAGCTGGATGAGGGAGTTGGAGAGGACGAGGGCGAGCATGGAGAAGCAGAAGAGGCCGAGGTAGGCGAAGTATCGGGGGAGCTTGGGGTCGCGGGCCATGTAAGCGATGGAGAAGAGGTGGACGAGGGAGGCGATGAGGGTGACGAGGGTGAACATGGCGATGGTGAGGGAATCGACGAGGACGCCGACGGTGATGGCGGGCGGGAGGAGGGCGGGCTGGGTGTCGGGGTTGGAGGCGGGGGGCAGGGGGGCGGCGGTGAGGAGCGAGGAGGTGGGGAGGGAAGCGCCGGCGGCGGGGAGGGGGATCCAGCGGTAGGCGAGGGTTTCGACGTAATGGGCGGCGTTGTACTCGGGCTTGGCGACCCACTGGACGGTGGCGACGACGGAGAGGCCGAGGGAGCCGCAGATGAGGAGGGTGGCGAGGGGTCCGGAGAAGCGGCCGATCTTTTTGCCAAGGAAGATCAGCAGGAGGAAGCCTGCGAGGGGGAGGAGTGCGGCGAGGATGAGGTATTGGGAGACAGGCACGTTGGAAAACTCAAAACGCAAAACTCAAAACGCAAAACCTTGGGTCGCGTGTGGTTTCTGATGGCGAGGGGGGGTGCTTTGTGCGGGTTTTATCCTTTCAAGGTGGTGGCCTGATCGACATCGATGGTGGCGTGGTTGTTGTAGAAGTTGAGGAAGATGGCGAGGGCGACGGCGGCTTCGGCGGCGGCGATGACGATGAGGAAGAGGGTGAAGATCTGG
>JBEHXY010000189.1:0-7654 GCA_048498455.1 Planctomycetota bacterium
TTCCGAGCTCGATCTGAACACGACGCTGCGCAACGCCGTCGCCCGTCAGACGCGCACCGACGGCAAGGTCGGCCTGCCGATCCAGCTCTCCGACCAGGATCTCGAGCTGCACCTGATGGAAGGCTCGACCAACGTGGCGCTGTGCATCCTGATCGACATGAGCGGGTCGATGATGCGCTACGGCCGCTTCCTGTCGGCAAAAAAGGTGGCGATGGCCCTCAGTGCCCTGGTGCGCCAGCGCTACCCGCAGGACACGGTGGACATCGTCGGCTTTTACTCGACCGCCACGCGCATCCGCGAAGAGCAGCTCCCGCTGGTCATGCCCAAGCAGGTCTCGACCCACGAATACATGATCAACGTGAAGGTCCCGCTGGACCAGGCGGCCCGGACCCACCAGCACTTCACGAATCTGCAGCTGGGCCTGCAGATGGGGCGGAAGATTCTGGGGGCGCGGCAGGCGGAACAGAAGCTCATGTTCGTGATCACCGACGGCCAGCCGACGGCGCACGTCGACGGCGACACGCTGTTCCTGCAGTACCCGCCGACGCGCACCACCGCGATGGCGACGCTGAAGGAGGCGCTCCTGTGCATGCGCGCGGGCATCCGCATCGCCAGCTTCGCGCTCATCGAGGATTACTACGGGATGGAGTGGGTGGAATTCGTCGACCAGATGACGCGCCTGGCGAAGGGCGTGGCGTTCTACTGCGCCTCGGGCGACCTGGCGAGCTGCGTGATGGAAAGTTACCTGTCGGGCAAAAAGAAAAAGACTTACATCGCGTGAGGCCCACGGCGGGCGGGTGGAACGCCGCGAGGGCGGTCCTGCGATGCGGTGTTTCAGAAGCGACGGTCGGGCGGTTGCGCACGATCGCCGGCGCGCACCGCGTCGACCAACGCTTTGAAGTCTGCGCGGATATCCCTGGGCAGCTTTGCGGCGAAGCGTTTGTGTTTCCGGGTATGCCGATGGCTCGCTTTTCCAGGTGGCGGCGACGACGAATGGCAGTGGTGGATGCCATGACCCCACTATACCCGGGCGCTCTTTCGTGCCGGGGGAAGCGGCTGCGGCGAAGGACGCTTGTGCCTTTTCAGTGGTTCCCTCGGCACAGCCTTTGTTGCGCAGCCGGATGAGTTAATGAAAGCCGGCGGGCCCCCGTCGCTTTGTCTTAAGCCAGGAGAATGCCATGACCGACCTGTCCCCGTCCGCCGCCAGCATGCAGTCCGCGTCCGCCGGTAAGGAGGTTCGCCGGCCGGAGGTGGCGCGTCCGGAATACCATGGGCAATCGCAGGGCGGGGAGCGGAATGTGGGGGCGAACGAGCGGCTGGTGGGCGGGCTGGCGGGGGCGGCGATGGTGCTGCTGGGGCTGAAGCATGGGGGGCTGGTGTCGCGGCTGGCGCTGCTGGGCCTGGGTGGATCGCTGCTCTACCGTTCGACGACGGGGTATTGCTCGCTTTATGGCGTGCTGGGCATCAACACGGCGCAGGACCAGCCGGCGACGCCGGAGCAATACTTCGCCCGCGGCGTGCATGTCGAAAAGTCTTACCTGGTGGCGAAGCCCGCGGCCGAGCTGTATGCGTTCTGGCGCGACTTTGCGAACCTGCCGCGGTTCATGAAGCATTTGGAGAAAGTGGAGGTGCTTTCGCCGACGCGTTCGCGCTGGAGGGCGAAGGCGCCGCTGGGGCAGACCGTGTCCTGGGAAGCCGAGATCATTCACGACCAGCCCAACGAGCTGATCGCGTGGAAGTCGATGGAGAATTCGACGGTCGCCAATGCCGGCAGCGTCCGCTTCCTCTCGGAACAGGGCGGCGAAACGATCGTGAAGGTGGTGCTGGATTACATTCCGCCGGGCGGCACGGCGGGCAAGTTGATCGCGCAGTTGTTCGGCGAAGAACCGTCGCAGCAGATCCAGGAGGACCTGCGGCGGTTCAAGAGCATCATGGAGACGGGCGAGGCGCCCACGACCCAGGGACAATCGCAGGGCTCGCACTGACGCCCGCCACGAGAACGGTTTTTGCCGCGGCCCGGGGCGGGAGCATTTCCCCTCCGGGCCGTTGCATTGCGCCGCAGACGCGTCATAATCGCCCCTTCCCCCTGGCGCGGCGGGTAAGGCCGCGTGGCAGGCGGGGCGGGTGTGGGAATCGGTTCGGCAGCACTCGGAATGTCTCTTGATCGCTGCCGGCTGGTGAATGCATTTGCGGAGAGCCAGATGGACGAGCAATCGGATTCGGAAGATCACGCGCAGCCCGTGGAAGAGGGCGCGACGACGGAGGGTCTTCCCGTGGCGCCATCGATGGGCCCGGCGCTGGAGCAGGTGCATATCGCCGCGCGGCCGGCGCTGATGGACGCGCGGACGCTGCGGATCATCGCCATGGCCACGGTGCTCGGGGTGGCGGCGGGATTCATTGCGGAAATTCTGCGCCGCTTGATCGCCGGGGTGACCAACCTGGCCTTCTTCGGCCGGTTCTCCTTCCACGAAGCCACCCCCGGCGATGCCGTCCCGCACCTGGGGCTGTGGGTGGTCATCATCCCGGTTATCGGCGGCATCATCGTGGGGTTCATGGCCCGTTATGGCTCGCGCGCGATCCGCGGCCACGGCATTCCCGAGGCGATGGAGCAGGTGCTCACCAACGAGTCGCGCATCCCGCCGCGGATCACGTGGCTCAAGCCGGTGTCGGCGGCGATCGCCATCGGTACGGGCGGGCCGTTCGGGGCGGAGGGGCCGATCATCGCCACCGGCGGGGCGCTGGGCTCGGTGATCGGGCAGGTGATTTCGACGACCTCGGACGAGCGCAAGACGCTGCTGGCCGCGGGCGCGGCGGCGGGCATGGCGGCGACCTTCGGCAGCCCGGTCTCGGCGGTGCTGCTGGCGGTGGAGCTGCTGGTATTCGAATTCCGCCCGCGCTCGATCATTCCCACGGCCCTGGCCGCCTGCGCCGCGACCGGCGTGCGCATGGCCATCGCGGGTTCCGCCCCGGTCTTTGCCATGCCGACCATCGCGGCCCCCTCGGCCTGGGCGCTGGCGTTTTATGTGCTGATGGGCGGCCTCACCGGCCTGCTGGCGACCCTGATCACCCGGGGCGTGTACCTGGTCGAGGACCTTTTTGAACATCTGCCGGTGCACTGGATGTGGTGGCCGGCGATCGGCGGGGTGGCGGTGGGCGTGGCGGGTTTCCTAGTGCCACGGACGCTGGGTGTGGGCTATGGGAACATCACCGAGACGCTCAACAACCACTTCACGCTGCAGGTGGTGGCGGTGCTGGTGGTGGCGAAGTTTCTTTCGTGGGTGATCGCGCTGGGCTCGGGCACGTCCGGGGGAACGCTGGCCCCGCTGTTCACGATCGGCGGGGGCGCGGGATTGCTGATGGGCGCTGCGGCCAACAAGCTGTTTCCCGGCGCCGGCATCGACCTGCACGTGGCGGCCCTGGTGGGCATGGCCGCGGTGTTCGCCGGATCGGCGCGGGCGCTGCTGGCGTCGGTGGTCTTCGCCTTTGAAACGACGCTGCAGCCGATGGGCCTGCTCCCGCTGCTGGGCGGCTGCGCGATGTCGTACCTGGTTTCCTGCATCCTGATGCGCAACACGATCATGACCGAAAAGATCGCCCGCCGCGGGGTGCGCGTGCCTTCGGAATATGGTCCCGATTTCCTCGACATGGTGGCCGTCAAAGAGGCGGCGGCCGCGGAGGTGGTGGCCCTGCCGGCGGACCGGCCGCTGGACGATGTGCGGGCGTTTCTGGCCTCCGGCGATCGCGGTTCCACGCACCAGGGCTACCCGGTGATCAGCGAGGCGGGCCACGTGATGGGGGTGGTGACGCGGCGCGACCTGCTCAATCCCGCGGCGGACGCTTCGGCGCCGGTGCAGCGGCTCTTGCGCCGGCCGCCGGTGGTGGTGTATGACGATGTCACCCTGCGCGAGGCCGCCGACCACATGGTGCGCCACGACGTGGGCCGCCTGCCGGTGATCAGCCGCACGGAAAGCGGCAAGCTGGTGGGCATCATCACGCGCTCGGACCTGCTCTCGGCGCACCGCCGGCGGCTGCGGCAGAAGCACGACGCGGCCGCCCCGACGGTCACCCTGCCGTTCCTGCATCGGCGCTGACCGGCCGCTTTTCGCAGCGGCGGAGCAGCCGGGGTGAAGTTTGCATTCCGCGTTGCCCCGGCCCGTCTGTTACACTGGTCGCATGGCCATCGGTGAAAAGAAAAACCTGCTCCGTGGCATGTATCGCAACGACGATCCGGGCGCGGATGCCGCGCCCGATCCGGCGCTCGAGGCGCAGCGCTCCGCCGCCACCGGCACGCCCAGCCGCATCGAGGCCCGCTTCGATCGCGCGGTGGCCATCATCTCGCACCTCGGCCTGTACGGCCTCTGCCTGATCGGCCTGGGGGCGATCGCCTGGACGCTCTGCAGCCACTACCAGGCCGGCCTCGCGATGCAACCCACCGGTCGCGCCGACACCTACGTGCGCGACTTTTTTCTGATGGGCGGCCTCTCCCTGATCCTGGGCATGCTGGGGGGCTGCCTGTTCATCATGGCCCGCGAGACCCTGCCGCGCGGGTGGCGCTGGGTCGCGCTCACTTCCGTGCTGGTGCTGCTGCCGCTGTCGATCGTGGCGACGATCTTCATGCCCTTCGCTTATGACCGCGGGCGCACGCTCGCCTTTCAGCGCCTTGACCCCCGGCGATTGGCCTCGGATGCCCAGGCCATTTGCGAGATGTTCCCGCAGGAAAGCAACGACGCCCGTCTCATTCATCCGCTGGATTCCGAGTATGGCATGCTGCCGGAGTACACCCGGGATGTCGTCAAGCCGGCGGTCGTGCAGGTCTATCCGCGCGGCGTGGCGCTGCGCATGCCGTCGCGCTCGGCTTATGACAACGCGGAAGCGATCGTGATTCCTTCGCCCTCGCTGACCCCCTCGGCCGCCGCCGGGCTCGCCGGGCGCACCGGCTACACGCAACTGAGCACCGATGTCGACGTCTTCCGCGTGAAGGACCAGTTCAACTATCCCGAGCTTCAGGATCCCGGCCGCCCCCCCGCCACCAACCCCTGGGCCTACTGACCGCGCCGCTCGCTTAAAACAGCAGCGTGTCGGCGATGGCCAGGGCGCCAAAGAGCAATCCCACCACCCCGTTGACGGTCATGAACGCGATGTTCACCTTGGAGATGTCGCGCGGCGAAAGCAGCGACTGTTCGATCACCAGCAGCAACACCGCGCAGCCGAAGCCCGCCCAGTACAGGACATGAAAGCAGCCGGTGATGCCCACGGCCAGGAACGCCGCGATCGTGAGGGCGTGGCAGAGGCGGGAAATCGCCAGCGCCCGCCGGCGACCGAGGGCAGCGGGAATCGAGTGCAGGTGCTGCTCCCGGTCGAAGCCTTCATCCTGCAGCGCGTAGAGAATGTCGAAGCCGGCAACCCAGGTCGTGACGCCCAGCGCCAGCAGCAGCATCGGGAGGCCCTGCGGATGCAGCGGGCTTCCCGCGATGGCCACCCACGCCGAAAGCGGGGCCAATCCCAGCGACGCGCCCAGCCAGAAATGACACAGCGCCGTGAAGCGCTTGGTGAAGGAATAAGTCGCCAGCCACGCCAGCACCGGCGCCGCCAGCAGCATCGGCCAGGGGTTGTGAAACAGCAGCAGGAAGCCCGAGGTCGCACCGAGGAACAGCAGGCAGCAGATCGCGAGCGTTGCGACCATGAAGGGCACGGGCACGGCGCCGGTCACGGAGGGGCGGCGGGCCGTGCGCGGGTTGGCGGCGTCGAAGCGGCGATCCACGAGCCGGTTGAAGGTCATCGCCCAGGTGCGTGCCAGCACCATGCACGCGAGGATCAATCCGAGGAGCACCAGGCCGTCGCGCGAAAACGGCGAAGTGTGCAGCGACCGGAAGGCCCAGAAGGTGGCGATCAGCGCGAAGGGCAGCGCGAACACCGAGTGTGCGAACTTGATCAGGTCGAGGAAGATCGCGACGCGGCGCAGGGGCGTGGGCGCCACAGTCTCGCCTGTGACCGGCGGCGTGATGTGGCTCATGACGCCCTCCGCACGGCCGGGGCACCGGCAACCTGGTCCCCGAACACCAGCCCGCGCAAGCCGGCGAACAGGTCGTCGAACGCCTCCTCAAACAGCGGCCGGCAGGCGCAGAAGTCGTCGACCGCGGGGGCCAGCTCGATGCCGTGGCGCAGCCGCGCGCTCATGCGCGTCAGCGCCAGCCGCATGCCGTCGAGCGACGCATAGGCCGTCAGCCAGTCGTCGGCGGTCATCGCGCAAATGGCGTGGTTGGCAAGCCCCGGCAGCCGCGGGCGGGCCACGTGAAGTTCTCCGTACAGCCGCGCCGTGAACGCCGGCAGTTCCACCGTGCTGAAATCCCCCCACCGCGCCGCCAGCACATGGTCAAAAAGCACATCCGCCAGCACCGGAGCATAGCGCCCCCAGCGCCCGCTCAGCGCCCCGGCCGCCCGCTCCATCGCCGGGTGCGTGTCCGCAAAATCATCGATCCGCCGATGCAGCACAAAGCCCTCCTGCATTCCCGGCGGAAGGGCGTGTCGCGCGCGGCCCTTCACCCAGTCGGCAACCACGTTGCCGACCCGCACGTCCCCCTCCGGCGGCGAAAGATAAGCATGGGCCAGCAGGTTCATGAGGCGCTCTTCTGCTCCGGCGTCTGCGGCGTCCACAGGAACCGGTACCGGTCGCCCAGCAGCTGCCGCGTGATGGAAATGATTTCCTGCGCGTGGCCCTCGAAGTGCGACACGCTGTGATAAATCGCGGTCAGCACCGTGGTGTCGTTGCCCTGCACGCGACGCGGGGCCAGCAACTGCGCCGGCGAGGCGACCCCCTCCATCGCCGCCATTGCCCCTTCCACCGCCTCCCGCAGCTGCGTCTGCAGGCGCTCCCGGGCGATCGGCCCGCGCTCCGCAAATTCCGCCGGCCGGTCGCGCGTCGAGGGGGTGTTGTGCACCGCCGACGTGATCCACTGCCCCACATTTCCCGACAGATGCAGCAGCAAATTCCCCATCGCGTTCATCCCCGGCTGCGGCCGCCACCACAGCTCCTTCTCCGTCAACTGCTCCAGGCAATGCTCGATCCGCTTATACGCCGCCAACAAATTCCGGCGCGATTCTGCGATGAACCCCACCGTGACATCGTCGTACCGCGCATTGTGATCGTACGGATTGAACGCCATGAGGCCTCCTTCAAACGAGAGCCTCATCATACCCGCCCGCCGCGCCGAATCACGATCAACGCTTCGCCGGCGCCGCCTCCGGCGGATTTTTGTTCACCCACGCCACCACCCGGACAAGCACTTCCCGCCGCTGCCGACGCACCTCCTGCACCGTCCGCCCGTCCGACGCGTATTCCGGGTCCGGCGCCAGCTTTCCGAAATCCTCGGCCGTCGCTTTCTGGAGCGACCGCACGAGCAGGTCCAGCGTCGCCCCCAGCTTCTCGTCCGGCTCTTTCTCCAGCGACAACGCCGTGCGCTTCAGCACATCCAGGCCCGAGCCGTCGCCGAGGTCCGTCAAGCAACACGCCGCCGCGAACCGCACCTCCTCCGATGCATCGCGTGCCAACCGGTCCTTGAGAAAATCGATGCCCATCGCCACGCGCGCGGGATCCAGATCCGTCGCCGGCGCCAGCGGCGTGAACAGCTCGCGCATGGACCAGCAAATCTGCACC
>JBEHXY010000190.1:0-7641 GCA_048498455.1 Planctomycetota bacterium
GCCCCTTCCGCGATCGCCTCCGCCAGCCGCCACACATGCCCATACACGCTGTGAAAAATGACCTGCACCTTCATAAATCGCTCCTCGAGTCAGCAATTGCCCGTTGAAACAACCAAGTGCGCGAATCCTAGCGTCCACGAACATGAATGCCAATCCCCACCCCCACCCCATCTCTACCCCGCCGACCCGCACTTTGCTAAAAAGCTGAATCCTTTCTATCCCCTCGCACGTGTCATCTGCGGCCGCACCCCAAAAGGAACCCCATGACGCCTCTCACCGCCCAGCCTCCGCCGGCCGGAAAGGACACCCCCCTCGTGGACGCACCGCCCGCGCCTTCCGACGCCGACGACCGCTCCCTCTTCGACCGCCTCCGCGCCGGCGACGTCGCCCACTTCGACGCCTTCGTCGACCGCTACAAAAATCGCCTCTTCCGCTTCCTCCTCTCCCGCGTCGATTCCCTCCATGCCGCCGAAGACCTCACCCAGGAAGTCTTCCTCAAAGCCTTTCGCTTACCGCCCGACACCGCCCATGCCGCACGCCTCTCCACCTGGCTCTTCACCATCGCCCACAACTGCCTCGCCGACCACCACCGCGCCCGCCAGCGCCACGCCCGCCACCAGCCCGCCCTCCTCGATGCCCGTCCCCTCCCCTCCTCCTTCGATCCCCTTCACGCCGCCATCGCCGAGGAAGAACGCCTCCGCCTCACCACCCTTCTCGCCTCCCTCCCCGAGGACCAGCACCACGCCCTCTCCCTCCGCCTCCTCGCCGGCCTCTCCATCCCCGAAATCGCCGAAATCACCAGCGCCCCCATCCCCACCGTCAAATCCCGCCTCAAATACGGCCTCGAAAAAATCGCCCGCACCCTCCCAGCCTCCCTCAAGGAGTCCCGCCCATGAGCAACCTCCCCCCCGATCTGCTCGACCTCGCCGACTCCCCCGACCAGCGCGCCGCCTTCGCCGACGTCGCCCGCGCCCTGTCGACCACCGCAGAACTTCCCCCCGCCTTTAACGACCGCCTCCACACCCGCCTCAACGCCCCGCTCCCGACCCCGCGCCCCGGCCGCCTCCCCAGCCGCCTCTCCCGTTTCCTCGCCCTCGCCGCCATGCTCCTCATCGGCTTCTTCCTCGGCGCGATCGCCTTCTCCGGCCGCACCCTCGATCCGCTCGGACCCTCCGTCGCCTGGGGCGACGTCGTCCAGGCCGTCAACCGCGTCTCCCACTTCCACATCCTCGCCTACCAGGAAACCCACGGCGACGGCGTGCCCCCCATCTCGCGCCTCGACCTCTTCTACCAGTCCCGCCCGCCCGGCGCCGGCGTGTGGCGCGCCCAGGGCCTCGACCACGTCCAGTTCTTCACCCCCGGCGCCGCCGCCGCAACCCGCATCTGGTCCATCCCCGACCGCGCCTGGAAAAAAGACAACGTCCACCTCATTCCCGAAGGCCTCACCGGCAAGGTCGAATCCGGCAACCTCCTCGACGTCGTCCTCGCCTCCCTCTTCCACGGCACGCTGCCCGCCGCCCAGCCCGTCAAAAACGACACCCTCACCACCGCCGCCGGCATCGACGTGTTCGATTACGTCACCGATCCCTCCTCCCAGTGGGCCCGCATCTGGGTCACCCGCGATTCCCGCCTCCCCCTCCGCATGAACGTCTACCAGCCCCAGTACGACGGCTTCCTCCTCGTCGAGTTCGACTACAGCGAGCCCCAGCCCGCCGACTTCTTCAGCCCCGACGCCTTCGAACAAACCCTCCACACCCTCGATCCGGACACCGCCACCCGCCCCGCCCGCGTCTTCTCCGTCGGCGCCGCTCCCGTCGACAACCTCAAGCCCAAAACCGCCAGCCAGATCCACACCGTCCAGCCCACCGCCCGCATGCCCAGGGTCCTCTCCGCCACCCGCATCCCCACCGGCGAAATCCTCCTCGTCACCACCTCGCCCGCCAACTTCAACGAAGGCGGCTTCAACGACAGCTTCGAATTCAGCACCGTCATCGACAACCGTGGCACCCGCTATGCCGCCGGCTGGTTCTCCGAGGCCCCGCGCGTCAACGAAGACACCCCGCGCGTCACCTGGCTCCTCCCCGTCACGACCCCCGCCGCCGACGCCGACAGCGTCACCCTCCACGTCCTCACCCGCAGCGGCGATGGCAAGGACATCGGCATCCTCACCGCCAGGGTCACCCCCGGCCCCGCACCCGACCCCAAATCCATTCTCAATTCCGCCCCTTCCGCCGCCGTACGCTTCCGCGAGCTCAACAACTACTGGCAACAGGGCACCCTGACCGAACGCCTCGACTTCCTCGATCGCTCCCTCGCCGCCGACCCCCACAGCGCCGACATCCTCCGCGAAAAATTTTTCCTGCTCCTTGAACACGACCGCGTCGCTGAAGCCTGGGACTTTTACGAGCAGCAGCTCGCCCCCCACGCCCTCGATACGCTCCTCGATGACCCCCGCAACGCCACCCCCTTTGCCCAATACCTGATCCACCTCGCCGTCACCGGCCGCCAGCCCGAGGCCGACGCCCTCATCGCAAAAACCGCTGCCTTCCTCCACGACGCCGCCGCCGGCAAACGCGCCGTCCATCAACAGCTCGCCGCCCAGCTCCTCCGCAACGAAGACTGGAACCTCCTCGCCCAGCTGCTCGCCCTCCCCGATCTGCGCGCCTGGACCGCCTCCGACAACAAGCCCAAGCTCACCCGCGTCGTCCTCGCCGAGGACCACAACGTCATCGTCCAACTCACCCTGCCCACCAATCTCCCCGCCGCCATCCGTCCCGACATGTTCAGCAGCGACCCCCTCGAGTACCGCCTCTGGTGGGGCATCACCACCGCCGACCTCGCCTCCGATGGCCGCCCCCTCTGGACCTTCACCGGCCGCGCCTACGACCCCGCCACCCGCACCCTCAGCCTCGCCTTCCATGGCGCCGCCCCACAACTCACCCTCGTCGACCAGCTCGCCCTCGTCCGTGACAACCACAGCCCCTCCGCCGGCAGCAACATCCTCTACCGCTGGACACTCCCCGTCACCCTCCCCGCCCCCTCCACCCCCAACGGTTCCGCCTGGTGGGCCGCCAATATTCCCCACGGTCCCACCAGCAACTGGTTCCCGCCGCCCGCCCTGCCGTCCCCCTTCGATGCCACCGACATCGCCGCCCACGAGGCCCTCCGCGCCGGCCGCAACACCGAAGCCGCCGAGCTCTTCGCCAACCTCCTCCACACCCTCGACACCAACGGCCCGCCGCCCAACACCTCCCCCGAGGACCTCGCCATCCGCCGCGATGACTTCCACGCCGGCCGCATCCGCGCCCTCGTCGCCCTCGGCGAACTCCCCGCCGCCCAGGCCTCCCTGAACGAACTCCGCGCCACCCTTCCCTCCCCGCCCGACTTCCACACCCGCACCGACGTCGACCGCTACCGCACCGCCATCAACGCCGCTGCCTGGGTCGCCGACGCCCTGACCGCCGCCGGCCAGCCCGACGCCGCCCGCGCCCTCCTCGATGACCTCGAAAAAGTCCGCCCCGACCTCAAAGGAATCCCCGACACCCTCGTCCGCGAAAACCGCCCCATCAACGGCACCTGGTGGTACATCTACGAAAACAAATCCCTCTGGCGCCCCCTCGACCGCGCCCGCTGGACCCTCCTCGACCGCCAAAAAACACCGTAAATCCCCCGTTCCCATTCACTTATTCATTTACCCGCTTATTCACTTACTAACTATTCACGACTCCCTCGCCATCTCCCGCGACACCCCATCAAACGCCTCCCTCACCCTCGCCCGCTCCTCCGCGCTCAACCGAAACCCCAACGCCGCCGCATTATCTCTCGCCTGCTGCGCATTCCGCGCACCCACCAGCGCCGCCGTCACCCCCGGCTCCTGCACCGTCCAGTTGATCACCACCTGCGCAAACGTCGCCCCATGCTTCTCCGCGATCGGCCGCACCCGCTCCAGCGCCGAAAGCACCTTCTTCCGATTCTCCACCGTGAAATACTTGTGCTTCGCCCGGTGATCCCCCTCCGGAAACACCCGCTCCGGCCCCACCTTCCCCGTCAGCAGCCCTCGCTCCATCGGCGAATACACGATCACCCCCACCCCGTTCTCCCGGCACCACGGCAAAATCTCCTTCTCGATCTTCCGCGTGATCAGCGAATACGGCGGCTGCAGGCTCGCCAGCACCCCGCCCGCCTTCTCCAGCGCCCCCTTCGCCCCGCGCAACCACGCCACATCGTAATTCGACACCCCGATCGCCCGCACCTTCCCCGCCTTCTTCAACTTCTCCAGCGCCCCCATCGTCTCCTCCACCGGCGTCGACACGTCCGGCCAGTGCACCTGGTACAGATCAATCACATCCGTCTTCAGCCGCTTCAAGCTCTGCTCGCACTCATACGCAATCGACTCCGGCTTCGAGTTTTTCCGAACCACCACCTCCTGCCCCTCCGGCGTCTTGTTCGGCCACGGATCCGTCCCCTCCGCGCTGTTCCACCGCATCCCGCACTTCGTCGCCAGCACCACCTTCTCCCGCCGCCCCTCGATCGCCTTCGCCACAATTTCCTCCGACGCCCCCATCCCGTATATCGCCGCCGTGTCGATCGTGTTCACCCCCGCATCGATCGACGCCTGGATCGCCCCGATCGCATCCTGCACATCCGTCCCGCCCCACATCCACCCGCCGATCGCCCACGCCCCGAAAATCACCGGCGAGACCACCACGTCCGATTTCCCCAGCCGCCGCCCCGCCGCAATCGATTCCGCCATGACTTCTCACTCCACAAAAACCATATAGACCAGGATCAATACCGTAGGCCACCGCTCCGCGCCCGTCAACCGCGACCGTTCCCCGCCATCCTCCGCTCAACCACACCCCTATGGACAACCTCCGCCCCTTGATCGAAAATCAAAAATGGAAAATCCAGATCCCCCACCGCTCGGGAGTCATTATGAAAAAGTGGGCCATCCTCGGCGTGATCGCCGTCATCGTCATCGTCCTCCTCGTCGCCAGCGCCGGCAGCTACAACCACCTCGTCACCCTGTCCCAGGCCACCGACAGCCAGTGGGCACAGGTCCAGAACGTCTACCAGCGCCGCGCCGATCTCATCCCCAACCTTGTGCAGACCGTCCAGGGCGCCGCCAACTTCGAAAAATCCACCCTCGAAGCCGTCACCAACGCCCGCGCCTCCGTCGGACGCGTCACCCTCGACCAGAACCACGCCCCCCAGGACGCCGCCAAGCTCCAGGAATTCCAGCAGGCCCAGGGCCAGCTCGGCGCCGCCCTCTCCCGACTCCTCGTCGTCACCGAAAATTATCCCGACCTCAAGAGCAACCAGAACTTCCGCGATCTCCAGGCCCAGCTCGAAGGCACCGAAAACCGCATCGCCACCGAACGCGGCCGCTTCAACGAAACTGTCCAGGCCTACGACACCGCCATCCACCGTCTCCCCGCCGCCCTCTTCGCCGGCATGTTCGGCTTCCGCGACAAACCCTACTTCGCCGCCGCCGAATCCGCCCAGTCCGCTCCCTCTGTCAAATTCGACTTCAACACCAAGTGAGCCATGCGCGCCGCCCTCCGCCCCTTCCTGCTGATCCTTCTCCTCCTTGCACTCTCCCCCCTCACCCTGCGCGCCGCTTCCCCCGCCCTGCCCCCCAGGCCCGCCGACTACGTCACCGACAACGCCGGCGTCCTCGACCCCGCCGATCGCAAATCCCTCGACGACCGCCTCCAGCAATTCGAACGCGACACCTCCAACCAGTTCCTCGTCGCCATCTACACCGACCTCCCCCCCAATGAAGAGCTCGCCGACTACTGCACCCGCACCTTCCAGTCCTGGAAGGTCGGCCTCAAAAAACCCGACAACGGCGTCGTCCTCTTCATCTTCACCAACTCCCACAAACTCCAGATCATCACCGGCTACGGGCTCGAAGGCGCACTCCCCGACGCCACCTGCAAGGACATCATCGACACCCGCATCACCCCGCGCTTCAAGGCCGGCGACTTTTCCGGCGGTATCCACGCCGGCGTCGACGCCATCATCGCCGCCACCAGGGGCGAATACCGCGGCACCGGCCACACCGTCGCCGACAAAGTCCCCGATCTCGGCACCCTCTTCTTCTGGCTCATCGTCGCCATCGTCGTCATCCTCCCCCTCCTCCAGGCCGTCGCCCGCCGTTTCTTCGGCACCGTCTACGCTTCCCGCCGACCCTCCGGACTCCTCACCAACCTCCTCTACGCCTGGGCCATGCGCCCCAACCCCTACCGTTCCGCCTCCCGCGGCGGCTGGATCAGCTCCGGCGGCGGCTTCGGCGGCGGCGGCTTTGGCGGCGGTGGGGGGGGCGGATTCTCTTCCGGCGGAGGAAGCACCGGCGGCGGCGGCGCAGGAGGATCCTGGTAATGAACCCCTACGCCTTCCTCAGCGCCATCCAATCCTCCGAACTCCGCCGCGCCATCGCCCGCGCTGAACGCCAGACCTCCGGCGAAATCCGCGTCCTCGTCATCCACGATCCCGCCCCGGACCCCGTCGCCGCCGCACACGCCCGCTTCCGCGCGCTCCGCATGCACACCACCAAACGCCGAAACGCCATCCTCCTCTTCGTCGCCCCCGCCTCCCAGACTTTCGCCATCGTCGGCGACGTCGGCGTCCACGCCGTCTGCGGCGACGATTTCTGGACCTCCGTCCGCGACGCCATGGCCGACCACCTCAAAAAACGCAACTACGCCGAAGCCCTCCTCCTCGGCATCCAGAAAGCCGGCGCCCTCCTCGCCGAACACTTCCCCCCAGACGACCACAACCCCAACGAACTCCCCAACACCATCCTCCAGGAATAAGTTTTTTCTCCCCGCCCGCGCCCCCTCCCCTTATCATGCCCCCACCGCGCCACCCACACCCTTCGTGGTCCTTCGTGCCTTCGTGTCTTCGTGTTTCTGTCGTCGTCCTCGCCGTTCCATGAAAGGAGCCCCCATGCCCGTCATGACTGGTCTCTCCGGAAACGAACTCTACTGCCTCCATCTCAAAAACTACGCCCCCGGCGAACTCGTCATCGGCAACTCCGTCTACTCCATGGGCTTCGTCGGCTCCCTCGGCGCCGGCCTCCGAAACATGATGGGCGGCGAAGTCACCCAGGTCACCCAAATCATCCACGAAGGCCGCGCCCAATCCTTCGCACGCCTCCAGGCCGAAGCCACCAAGCACGGCGGCGTCGGCATCTCCGGCGTCACCTCCGAACTCCGCCACTTCCACGGCAACATCGAATTCCTCTCCGTCGGCTCCACCCTCCACTCCGATCCCAAACCCCCCCAGGAAACCCTCACCTTCTCCACCGCCCACGACGCCCAGGAACTCTACTGCCTCCTCGACGCCGGCTACACCCCCAAGCACTTCGTCTTCGGAAACATCGCCTACTCCGTCGGCGTCACCGGCGGCATCCTCGGTGGCCTCAAATCCATGGCCCGCGGCGAGGTCAAGGAATTCTCCGACGTCTTCAACCGCACCCGCCACATCGCCCTCGGTCGCATCGCCCAGGACGCCCTCCAGTTCGGCGCCAACGCCGTCATCGGCATCGAAACCTCCGTCCTCCCCTTCCAGGGCGTCCACGAAATGATGATGACCGGCACCGCCTGCCACCACCCCCAGCTCCCCCCGCCACACCCC
>JBEHXY010000191.1:0-7638 GCA_048498455.1 Planctomycetota bacterium
CCGTGTGGGTCGCCGACCAGTCACGCACCACGAAGCGGTCTCCGGCGAACGCAAACGCCGGTGCATCGAGCCGCAGCCGCGCGACCACCGGCCGCGATGGCGCCGGCGTTCCCTCGGGCAGATCGACCGTGGCCGCAAGATCAGCGCTGCCATGATGCAGGTGCACACGCGTCTTGTCGCGCAGCACGCGCTCCTCGGAAAGACCCAGCTGCCACAGCACCACTCCCCACACCGCCGCAGGCCCGCCGAGCCCCGCGATCGTCACCACGTCCCCGCGCCGCACCTGCCCCGCCATGTCCGGCAGGTTGAGCGCCGTGCGCATCCCCGGCAGCGCGTGCTCCAGGTCGCGGCCATGCGTCTGCAGCGCCCGCACCCGCCCCATCTTTCCAAGCGGCTGCACCACCACCGTCTGGCCGCGCGTCAGCACGCCCCCCGACAGCGTCCCGGTCACGACCGTCCCCATGCCCCGCGGAACAAACACCCGATCCACCGACAGCCGCGGCTTGCGCCAATCCGCCGGTGGGGGGGTCGCCTCCAACAGCGTCGTGATCGCCGCGCGCAGCGCCTCGAGCCCCTGCCCCGTCTGCGTCGACACGTGAACCATCGGCGCTGCCGCAAAGGGCGTCCCGCGCAGCAGCGCCGCGGTCTCGGCTTGCGCCCGATCCGCGCCGGCAACATCGCACTTGCTCACCGCAACCACCATCCGCCGCACGCCCAGGTACGCCAGGATCTCCACATGCTCGCGCGTCTGGGGCATCGGCCCGTCGTCCGCCGCCACCACCAGCAGCGCCGCATCCACCGCGCTCATCCCCGCCACCATGTTCTTCACGAAGTCCTCGTGTCCCGGCACGTCGATGATCCCCAACACCGCCGGCGAACTTCCCCCCAGCCGCAGGCACGCAAACCCCAGGTCGATCGTGATGCCGCGCGATTTTTCCTCGGGCAGCCGGTCCGGATCGGTGCCCGTGAGCGCTTTGACCAGCGACGACTTTCCATGGTCGACGTGGCCCGCCGTCGCCAGGATGTAGTGACGCTCCTTCACGGCGCCAGGGCCCGGCGCAGCGCCTCCGCCAGCGCCCTGTCCTGTTCGGGAAACACCGTGCGCAGGTCGAGCCGCAACGTGTCCGTGGCGCGATACGCCACCACCCGCGGATTCCCCAGCCGCAGCCGCCGCGCCAGTTCGTCCACCGAGCAGTGTTGCGGCATCACCTGCAGGGCCACCGACGGCAGCCGCGCCTGCGGCAGCGCGCCGCCGCCCACCTGCGCCGCCGTTTCCACGATCCGCACCGACGCCCCCACGCCCCCCAGCGCCTCGCACAGGCTCGATGCCCGCGCATGAAGTTCCTGCACCCCCACGCCCAGCATGCGCACCACCGGGATCTCCCCGGCCGCCTTCCGCAGGTGCGCGCTCGCCGTCGCCTCCAGCCCCGCCATCACCAGCTTGTCGCAGCGAAACGCGCGAAACAGCGGCTCCCGCCGGATCGCCGCGACGTGCTGCGCCGCCCCCGCGATGATCCCCGCCTGCGGCCCGCCGAACAGCTTGTCCCCGCTGAAACAGACCACATCCGCGCCCGCCGCCAGCACCTGCGCCGGCGTGGGCTCCGGCACCGCTCCCGCCGCCGCCGACGTCAACGCCGTGGCCCCGCTGCCAAGGTCCTCCGCGAAGGGAATCCCCGCATCCAGCGCCAGCGCCGCCAGCTGCTCGCGCGAAGGCGACTCGACAAAGCCTTCCATCCAGAAATTGCTGCGGTGCACCTTCAGGATCAGCGCCGTCTCCGCGGTGATCGCCCGCAGGTAATCCTCGGCCGTCGTCCGATTGGTCGTGCCCACTTCGCACAGTTTCGCCCCGCTCGCCTCCATGATCTCCGGCACACGGAAGCCCCCGCCGATCTGGATCAATTCCCCGCGAGAAATCAGCACCCCTTTGCGCGATCCGCCCGTGAAGTGCTTCAGCATCAGCACCAGGGCCGCGGCGCAATTATTGACCACCGTCGCCGCTTCCGCCTCGCACAGCGTCGCCAGCAGTTCCTCGAGGTATGCCCCGCGCCGCCCCCGTTCGCCCGAAGGCACATCGTATTCCAGCGTGGTGTACTGCGCCGCCGCCGCGCGCACCGCCTCCACCGCCGCCGGCCCAAGCGGCGCCCGCCCCAGGTTCGTGTGCAGCAGGATGCCCGTCGCGTTGATCACCGGCGTGAGCCGCGCCAGCGCCA
This sequence comes from Planctomycetota bacterium, assembly GCA_048498455.1. Lineage (GTDB taxonomy): Bacteria > Planctomycetota > Phycisphaerae > WQYP01 > WQYP01 > CALCHA01. Next base: position 2,211 of record JBEHXY010000191.1, read on the forward strand.
GCCGCTGCACCTCCGCGCACAGCCGCGCCAGCACTTCCTCCTGCGTCGCCGCCTCCCCGCTTTGCCGCAGCGCCGCCAGCTCCCGCCGCACCCACCGCACCAGCACCGCCCGTGGCACCGGCGTGCCCTGCTCCTCGATCGAGCGCACGGCGCGATCGACACTCGGCAAATGCCGGCTGGAAGATTCGCTCGCCGATACGGGCGCCCGCTCGCTCATCGCACCACCACCCGCGGCCGCCGCGCCCGTGTCACCTGCCCGATCACCGCCGCCGCCAGCGTCCGCCGCTCTTTCAGCAGCGCCAGCACCGCCCCCACCCGCCCCGGCCGCACGCACAGCAGCAGCCCCCCGCTCGTTTGCGCATCGGCCAGCAGCACCCGCCGAGGCCCGTCGAGCGCTCCCCAGTCCACCGACTCCGCCGCGATCTCCAGGTTGGCAGTCGTTCCCCCCGGCACACACCCCGCCGCGATCAGCGACAACACCTGCGGATCGATCACCGGCACCGCCTCCGCATCAATCTCCGCCCCCACCTCGCTCGCCCTGCACAGCGACGCCAGGTGGCCGGTCACGCCAAACCCCGTCACATCCGTCCCCGCCTTCACCAGCCCCGCCTCCGCCAGGTCCGCGCCCACATCGTTCAACGTGACCATGCTGCGCACCGCCTTGCGCACCAGCACATGTTCGCTGCTGACCAGCCCGCGCTTCAGCGCCGTGGTGATGATCCCCACGCCCAGCCGCTTGGTCAGCACCAGCAGGTCCCCCGGTTCCGCGCGGGCGTTGGTCATCACCCGCCTGGGATGCACCATTCCCGTGACCGCCATCCCGTAAATCGGCTCCGCGGTCTTGATCGTGTGCCCGCCGACGACCGCGCATCCCGCCGCCCGCGCCGCCGCGGCGCCGCCTTTCAAAATCCGCCCGATCGCTTCCGCCGGCACCTTGTCCACCGGCATCGCCACCAGGTTCATCGCCGTCAGCGGCCGCCCGCCCATGGCATACACATCGCTCAGGGCATTGGTCGCCGCGATTCTTCCGAAGTCATACGGGTCGTCCACGATCGGCGTGAAAAAGTCCACCGTCTGCACCAGCGCCCGTTTCGCATCCAGCCGAAACACCCCCGCATCGTCCGCCGTGTCCGTCCCCACCAGCAGCCGCGGATCGCCGCACACCGGCAGCCCCCGCACCACCTCGCGCAGCGCTGCCTGTCCCATCTTCGCCGCGCAGCCCGCGCAACTCGACAGCGCCGTGAGCTTCAGCCCTTCCGTCGCACCGTCCACCATCGTCATCAGGCTCACCGTGTTCCCCTGGCCTTTGCGTCACCGGCGGCCGCCGGCGTGGTCGCGCCGCGCCCCGCATCCAAAACCCCCCAGCCGTCCACGTACGAAAACGACTTGGCGATCTTTTCCTGCGGCCACACCGCACCGTCCACTTCGACATAAGGATACACGAAGAAGTTCAGCGGGCCAGCGGTCTGCGCCGGCGCCAGGGTCAGGTCCCGCCCCATGCTGAACATCACCCGGTTCGCCGTCAGCGTCCCGAAGTTCAGATCGCGCTCCTCCGGATGCTGGTTCGCCTCCGAAATGTCCACTGGCACCCAGTCCTTCCCCGGCGGTTTGAATTTCGCCCAGCAGTGATACCCCGCCACCGGTCGCGCCTCTTCCTTCGTCGGCGCCCCCAGCAAAAACCCCATCTCGAACTTCGCCGGCAACCCCTCCGCCCGCGCCAGCGAGATAAACAGGCTGTGAAAATCCGTGCAGTTGCCGAACCGCGACTCCACCGCCCAGTCCGAGTCCCCCGTTCCCCACCCGGGTTTGTCCTTGCGATAGGTCATGTGGTCGTCCACCGCATCGTAAAGCAGCCGCCCCAGGTGCAGCGGATCCTCCGGCAGCGTCTTGCCCGCCAGCAGCGTCAGCGACTTTCCGCCCACCGGCACCTTGGCATCGGGTTGCAGGAATCGCCGGCTCGCCGCCGCATCCCCCGGCCTTTCCGCGCCCGCCCCAACCACCTGCCGCCGCTGCACCCGGTAGGTGCACTCCACCTGCACGGTCCCCTCCGCGCCCGCGGTGCGCTCCACATACACCATGCGATTGCCATACGCCGCATCGACCCCCGCGCGGCCGTCCGCCGGCACGCTCACCACCTCCACCGTCTGGTCTTCATTCGTTGAGGGCACCGGCAGCCACACCCGCGCCACCTTGCCGGGCGGCAACTCGCGAATCGTCGCGCTGTACTGAAACGTGAACCGCCGCTCCCCCGCCCCCGTCCCTTGGGCCTCCGCCCACGCGGCCCCGCAGCACATCAGCATGGCCGCAGCCGCCAACTCCCAACGAAGCGCCATCGCAACCTCCCACACCCGCCGCGGCGTCTCTGCCCGGCGGTCTTGTCTCACGGAGAGGGCAGGAATCGAACCTGCCTCGCAGCGCAGCAGCGCGCGACAACGGTTTTGAAGACCGTGGAGGCCACCAGGCTCCCTCGACTCTCCAAGCGTACCCTAGCGCAGGGGCACAAAGGGTCAACCTCTACGCATCAAAGAAGTGCGTTACCGATGGTTGGGATTGATTTTAAGCACGGGATCAATCGTCGAAATTGCCTGCGGATCGGCGATGCCCCGTGTTTCTTCCTTCGGCTGCGCCTGCCCGTCATCCTTCAGCCACGCATACCGCCGCGGATCGCTCGACCGCGACATCGACCGCGCCGCTTCCCCATCCTTCCCCGATTCATGCGCCGCAAACACCACTGACCAGCGCATCGAAAACGCCGATGCCAGGCTCGCCAGGTGCCCCGCCACCCGCACCAGCTTCTTCGCCCGCCCCGTCGCCGGCACATGCTTGAGCGTCTCCGCCACCGCCAGCGCGGCAAACGTGAACGCCGTGTGATGCTTCATCGTGCCCGTCGTGAATGGCTTCCGCACCGGTCCCTTCAAGGTTGCCAGGTAGCCCGCGAAAGCCCCCACTTCCGCCGCGTGCGCCACCGTCGAAAAATGCCGCAACGCCGTCTCCGCCCGCGTGTCCCGCGCCCCCTCGCGCTTCTGCAGTTCCATCACCAGGCTGATCGCCGACGCCCCCGTGCTCATCGCCCCGATCGCAAACAGCGGCGACAGCCACGCATTGCGCGCCCACACCGGCGTCGCCGAATTCGACAAAAGCACCCCCGTGTACGTCGCCAGCAGAAACGCCAGCGGCACCCCCACCACATCCGCCACCACCCCGATCGACCCCGCCACCACGTTCAGCGGCCCCTTCCCCACGGCGCGCTCCACCGAGCGCTCCACCTGCCGAACCAGCGCCCGCACACTTCCCCCGCGGCGCTCCCGGTCCTCCAGCCACTCCCGTTTCGCCGCCAAGGCCGCGATCGGGCTGTACGACGTCAGCACCCAGGTCCCCAGGTTCATCGCGCTCCCGGGCTTCCACACGCGCAGCATGTGATGAAAGCGGCTGCGATCGCCCAGGTCATGAATCAACAGGATCGGGCAGGGCAGTGCCGCGACAATCGCCGCATACGCCCCGATGCGCCGCACCACCCGAAAGGCTTCACCCCCAAATCGCTCCGCCAGCCGCGACAAAATAAACGATCCCGCCGACATCCCGCCCAGCCAGAAATAGGTCGCAATCTCCCACTTCCACACCGGCGGCTTCAGCATCGACACGCCGTAATACGACGGCCCCAGCGCCGCCTCTTCCCGGTCCTGCGGCCCACCCGTCGCCGGCTCCCGTTGTGCCCCCGGCCGATACATTTCCGTCGGTGATGGCATGCCGTCTCCTTATCGCCGCCGCCCGCCCGAAAACAACGCCGCCGCCAGACCCGTCAGCGCCAGCACCGCCAGGTTCCCCAGAAGATACCGCGTCTGCTGCCCCTTCTCCGGCTGCCGCGGTTCCTCCGGCAGGTTGTACTCGTTGGGATGCTCTTCCAGGATAAAAAAGGCGTTCAGCCGCCCATAAGCGCCCACCGAATCCGCCCCATACGTATACGCCTTCGTGTGACCGCGCTCCTGCAGGATCTGCACCCGCTTCTCCGCATATTCCCGCAGCTCCTCCACCGGCCCGAACTTGATCGATTCCGTCGGACAGCTCTTCGCGCACGCCGGCGTCAACCCGTCCGCCTGCCGGTCGAAACACAGCGTGCACTTCTTCGCATGGCCATCCTCTTCCGACCGCCCCAGCACGCCGAACGGACACGCCGAAATGCAATACCCGCAGCCGTTGCAGATGTCCGGCTGCACATACACATCGCCGAACGGGTTGTACACCAGCGACCCCGTCGGGCAGCTTTTCAGGCACGGCGCATCCTCGCAATGCTTGCACACATCCGAGAGCATCAGCCAGCTTCCCGCGCTCAGCCCCCCGGTCAGCGCGTCGCCAATCGCGCCGCCGATCTTTTCCTTGAACGCCACATGCCGCCATGTCGACTCCGACAGGTGGCTGGTGTTGTCGTACGAGTTTCCCGTGAAGTGGTTCCCATCGGCCGGCAGCTGGTTCCACTGCTTGCACGCCACCTCGCAGGCCTTGCACCCGATGCACAGCGTCGCATCCGTCAGAAACCCCATCACCGCCTGGCCATCGCGCTCGCCCGCACGCTCCGCCGCCGGATCCGGCACGCTCGTCCGCCGCGGTGGAAACGCATTGCCAAAATTCTCCGCCTCCTTGTGCAGCTCCTCCCCCATCCGCTCCCACGCGTCCGTCAGTATCGGCAGCTTCACCGTCATTGCTTCCGCCCTTCTGCCTGCGCCTCGGGCGCTGTATCCGGCGCCTCCACAATGTTTGGCCGCGCCGCCACCTTCTTCGTCGGCTTCAACCGCAGATACTCCGGCAGCCGCCCCGACCGCACCTGGCACACAAACACCTTGCCCTCGTGCATCGACACGTTCGGATCCGCCACCAGGCTCGTCAGATCATTCGCCTGGTCGCCCACCGCTTCGCCCGCATACCCCCAGTGGAACGGCAGCCCGATCTGGTGCACCCGCTGCCCCTGCACTTCCAGCGGACGCATCCGCCGCGTCACCATCGCCCGCGCCTCGATTTCCCCACGCGGACTCTTGATCACCATCCATCCCGCGTGCTCGATCCCGCGCTCCGCCGCCAGCTCCGGCGAAATCTCCGCAAACATCTCCGGCTGCAGCTCGTTGAGCCACGAATTGAACCTCGACATCGGCCCCGACAGATAATGCTCCGTCAGCCGGAATGTGCACGCAATCACCGGATAATCCGGCGACGGACAATGCGATATCACGTTGTCCGGCCCCTCGAAATACCGCGTCACCGGGCTGTCCATCTGCTTCGGATACAGCTTGTTCGTGAACGGCGATTCCGCCGGCTCATAATGCGTCGGGAATGGCCCGTCCTTCGCCGCCGGCGAAAACAGCCACCCCTTCCCGTCCGGCTTCATGATGAACGGATCCGCCCCGCTGATCGCTTCCATCCCCTTCGCCCCCTCCGC
>JBEHXY010000192.1:0-7623 GCA_048498455.1 Planctomycetota bacterium
TCATGTCCAATCTCACCGGCAGCGGCTTTCGGGGAGGGATTTTTCCCATCAATCCGCACCATGACGAACTGCTGGGGCGCAAGGTGTATCGCAAGATTGGTGACGCACCAGCGCCCATCGACCTTGCGGTCATCGCGACGCCGGCGTCGACAGTTCCGGGAATTATCGCGGAGTGCGGAGCCGCCGGTGTACATGCTGCCGTGGTTGTCAGCGCGGGCTTTAGCGAGGGCGCCTCCAACGACGCCGGCCTTGGACAGGAACTGTTGAAGCGCGCACGTGAGGGTCATGTACGCATGCTCGGCCCGAACTGCATCGGCATCGTGATTCCGCGCCTCGGCCTGAACGCATCCTTTGTCAGCGGGCAGGTGAAGCCCGGGCCCATCACGTTTCTCAGCCAGAGCGGCGCGTTGTGCAGCGTGGTCGCCGATTGGGCCCAGGATGAAGAAATCGGGCTGTCGATGCTCGTTGCAACCGGGAACATGGCCGACCTGGGCTGGGGAGATCTGCTTGATTACTGCGCCCACGATTCGGATACCCAGTGCGTGCTGATGTACATGGAATCCATCGGAAACGCGCAAGCGTTCCTGTCGGCGGCTCGGGAGCTTTCACGAAGAAAGCCGATTGTCGTTCTCAAGGCGGGTCGAAGCGCGGGTGGCGCCGTCGCTGCAATGAGCCACACCGGGTCGCTGACGGGGGGTGACGACGTCGTCGACGCAGCGTTTCGCCGGTCGGGCGTTCTCCGGGTGAACACGCTTGAGGAGCTGCTCGATGTCGGGAAACTGCTCGTGGCCGGCGCCTGGCCCGTCGGCGAGCGGCTCGCCATTGTGACCAACGCAGGCGGGCCTGCGGTGCTGGCGCTGGATGTTCTTTCGCAACATGATATTCACTTGGCGGCCTTTGGCGAAGATTCCATCGGCCGCCTTCGGGGCCATCTCCCGGCGGCGGCTCATTGCACGGACCCGGTCGACGTTCTCGGCGACGCAAGCCCGGAACGCTTCGGAACCGCTTTGGACGTCGTTGCGGCTGATCCGGCAGTGGACGCGATCCTGGCGATCTTTACGGCGCAGACGGTGTCTGACCCTGCGAAAACCGCGGAAGCCATCGCGGCGTGCAGGGCAAAGCATCGAAAGCCGATGATGGCGGCATGGATGGGCGGGCAGTCGCTTCGCCCAATGAGGGAGAGCTTGCGGCATGCCGGCGTGGCGAGCTTCTCAGACGCGGAAGCTGCGGCCCGTGCATTTGCGTACGCGAATCGTGCTGGACGAAACGCCCTCGGTCACGACATGTACGACACTGCTTTGGCTTGCACTGGATACGACAGAATCGCTGCCGGCAATATGCTCACCGCCGGCGTCCCCGACGGGGGGTGCCTGGATGTATTCGATTCGCTGCGCTTTCTGGCGTGCTACGGCATTGCCACCGTACACACCAAACGCGCGGCGACGGAAGAAGAAGCGATTTGTGCAGCCCAAAGCATCGGCTTTCCTGTCGCCTTGAAATTGCTGTCGACGATTCTCACCCACAAAAGCGCCGCTGGGGGAGTTGCGCTGAACCTTGCCGATGCCGGGGCGGTGCGGGTGGCTTTTCATACTATTGCGTCGGCGGCCTCGCGGGCGGGAGGCCCGCAAGCGTTTCGGGGGGTGGCCGTACAGCCGATGATCGCCGCGTCGCCGGCGTGTGAACTGATTCTTGGCAGCGCCGTGGACGCACAACTGGGTCCGGCGCTCGTGGTGGGAGCAGGCGGCGTCTTTGCGGAAATCCTTCATGACCGGGCGCTGGAGCTTCCGCCCGTGTCTTTGGATCTCGCGAGGCAGATGATTCTGGGCACGAACGTCGCGAAAGTGCTTCGGCGGATACGCGCTGGCGAGACGTGGAGGATCGACGATGTCGCCGAGACGGTGGCGGCTCTTTCCGACGCAGCGGTCGACCACCGGCGCATCCAAGCCATCGACATCAACCCGTTCATCGTCGGCGCAGATTTCGCCATCGCGGTGGATGCGCGCGTCGTGCTGTTTCCCCCGGACGTTTCCGACAGCGCCATTCCGCTACCGGCCATCCGTCCCTACCCAGCGCACCAGGTCAAGACATGGCCGTTGCACGATGGATCACTGGCGCGGCTGCGGCCGATTCGCCCCGACGATGAGTCACTGCTTCGCACCTTCCACCAACGGCTCTCAGACGAGACCGTTCGCATGCGTTATTTGAGCGCGCCCAGTTTTGCGTCCCGTACCGCGCACAAGGAGCTGATGCACCGGTGCGCCATCGATTATGCGCGCCAGATCGCGCTCGTGCTGGAATGTGGGAAGGGTGAGGACCGGGCGATCCTGGCAGTGGGGCGCGTGATCAAAATACCCGGCAGCCACCTTGCGGAGTTGGCCATCATCGTGGCCGATGCGTGGCAACATCAGGGAATCGGAAAGCGGATGGTGGAAGAATTGCTTTCCATTGCGGCACAGGAGGGCATCGAGTCGATCGTTGCGGACGTGTCCTGCGAAAACAAGGCGATGCAGCATCTGACGAATGAATTGGGTTTTGAGGTCGAGTCGATGGATGTCGGCGTGTGGCGGCTGCGCAAGAGTCTTGCCAATGGGCCCGCCGGAGACGGGATCAGCGTGCGGGCTGTTGGATCTGAATAACCGCCGCACCCCGGATTGCATCGTTCTTCAACGCTTCGAGGGCTTCGTTCACCTGCGCCAGCGGGAAGGCGTGCACGTGGGTGCGAACGGGGATGCGTGCGGCTTCTTCGAGAAACTCCTCGCCGTCGGCGCGCGTGTTGTTGGCGACGCTTCGAATGATGCGTTCCCCGTACACGAGGCTGTAGGGGAGTGAAGGCAGATCGCTCATGTGAATGCCCCCTAAGACCAGCACGCCGCCTTTGTCGAGAGCCTGGAGTGCGGGCGGCACGAGCTCGCCAGCGGGGGCAAAAATGATCGCGGCATCCAGTTGCTCCGGCGGCTGCTCCACCGCTTCGCCGGTCCACACGGCACCGAGTTCTTTCGCCAGTGCCTGGTGGCGGTCTTTGTCGCGCGTGCACACATATACGTGGGCGCCCCGAGCACGGGCGAGTTGGATCACCACGTGGCCCGCAGCGCCGAATCCATAGATGCCCAGCCGCGCATTGCGCCAGCCACCCGCGCGTTCATGAAGGCCGGTCACCTTCATGCAGCGGTATCCGATGATCCCAGCGCAAAGCAGCGGGGCTGCCAGGGTGTCCGGAAAGCCGTCGGGGAGACGGTAGAGGAACTGCGCGGGCACCGCCATGTATTGGGCAAATCCCCCGTCGGCCGTCCAGCCGTTAAAGGCGGCGGATTCACAAAGATTCTCGCGCCCGCTGCGGCAGAACCGGCAGGTTCCGCAGGTGCTGCGCAGCCACGCTGCCCCCACCCGCTCCCCCAGGGCCGGGGCGGTCACGCCTTCGCCGCACCTGACCACTTCGCCGACGGCTTGGTGGCCGGGGATCACGGGCAGTTTTCGAGGCGCAAGGTCGCCCTCTACGACGTGGAGATCCGTGCGGCACACACCGCAGACCGCCACGCGAATCAGCACTTCGCCGGGGCCAACGGCGGGAATTTCGACGCGCCTCACATCGAGGCGGCGGGTTTCCGCAGGCCCTTGTTCGTCAAGCACTGCTGCCAGCATCGTCGTCATGGTCGGCCACCATTCACTGGCAAATCGTCAGGAAGATGCGGTTTTGGCGTGGGGCCGGGCGTGCGCTTCAAGCTTGTGACGGAGCGCGCGGCAGTGCTCGATGTGAACCTTGATGGTGTCCTTGTACTCGCCCGCGGACGTGTGGTGCTGCTCGCCCCGGCTCGATTCCAGTTCGCGGGTGACAAGGGTGTAGAGCAATTCGGCGTCCGCCTGTGTGAGGGGAACATCGTGCAGGTCAGGCATGTGGGTCTCCTTCGAAGCAAATGGTGATCCGCTCTCAGCGCCGGCCGCCGGGCGCGTTTTGAATCGCGAACCGGAGCAACTCCGCGCTGGTTCGGACGTTCAGCTTGTCCTTGATATGTTCGCGGTGTGCTTCGACGGTTTTTGCGCTGAGGAACAATGCCTCGGCAATCTCTTTTACAGTTTGACCCTCTCCAATCATCCGAAACACTTCCAGCTCGCGATCGGTGAGGCGGTCCATGGGAAGCTCGACGCCGGGCTTTTTTCCACGGGCCATTCCCTGCAGGAGCCGCGCCCCCATCTTCTCGCTCACGTGCACACCGCCCGCGAGCACCTTGTGGATCGCTGCCAGGAGCGTTTGCGGGGCTTCCTCTTTCATGATGAACCCGCTGGCGCCCGCGCGGAGGGCACGCTCGGTGTAGAGCGATTCATCGTGCATCGACAGCATGAGAATGGCGAGATCCGGCAGCTGGGACTTGAGGTCCTTCGCGAGTTCCAGCCCGTCGCCCTCTTTCAGCGACACATCCAGCAGCGCCAAGTCCGGCCGCTGTTCCTTGATGGCACGCAGGGCGGTGGGGGCATCTTCCGCTTCCCCACACACGACGAGATCGGGCTGGGTGTTGATCAACTCCACGAGTCCCCGGCGCACAATCGGATGATCGTCCACCACAAACACGCGGCGTTTGGCTGCATGGAGGATGCCGGGTGTGGTCGCCCTAGGGGTTGTTTGTTTTCGTGTCGACACGGGATTCTCCAAAATCCATCAATACGGCAATGTGCACCGCACACAGACGCCGCCGCCCGCGCGCGATTGTATCTCCAGACGTGCATCAATCTGAGCGGCGCGATAGTTCATGATTGATCGACCGATGCCGGACCGGCTGCGTTCGTTCTCCGCGAGATCGTGGCCGTCGTCGCACACGGAAAGGGAGAGAGAGTTGGCGGTTCGCTCAATCGTTATGCGGATCTGCTTCGCATGTCCGTGCTCGATCGCATTCTGAACGGCCTCTTGGGCAATGCGCAAGAGATGCGTTGCCACGGTTGAATCGGGGACCTCGGAAAGGTCGGCGTCGTCAAACACACAGTCAACGGCACGGGCGTCAGAAGTGTATTTCGCGAGCTGGGCCAGGGCGAAACACAGTCCGCCGGGCTGGGGGTCGACGACGTCGAGTTGATGGGACAAGCCCTTGGCCCGTCGGATTGTTTGCTGGAACTGGGCGTTGATCGCATCGACATCCACGGATTTGACGCCATCGCCGCGTTGCGCCTTGAGGAGCAGCGATTGCATCTGGAAGGTGATGCCGGCGAATTCCTGGCATAACCCATCGTGCAACTGCGCGGCCATGTGGCTCTTTTCGCGTTCACAGGCCTGCAGGACTTCCTTTTGAAGGCGGCGTCGTTCGCTGACGTCGAGGAGGACGACGGTGATGGTGCGCCCAACCCCCGTGCCTGACGCGCCGAGCATCACTTCGACAGGAAACAGGCTGCCGTCGCTTTTCTTGCCGTAGACGTCGTGGCGCTTGTCGAACAGGCCATCCGCGTCGCTACGACACTTTTCATGAAGGCCCTTCCAGGATGCAGCGGCAGGTACCAGCGCTGCGAGCGTGTGCCCTACGATCTCTTGCGCCCCATGGCCGAACATTTGCTGTGCCGCGTGGTTGCAAACGTCGATGAGACCCTCTGCGCCGAGGATCAGCATGGCCGCTCCCGAGGATTGGAAAGCCTGCTCAAACGCACATCCTTTTCGCGGCGTCGTGCGGGATGCCGGGGGACGTTTCGTTTTTGGTGCCCGAGGGCGCGAAGACGGTATCGGTTCCATAAATCCTGCGATGGAAATCCGGTGAAGAACGCTATTCTTATACCCAATCGCCATTTACGGCTTCAGGGGCGAGTTCCGATTCTGCTCTAAGGGTTTTTCCTAGGTTTTCCGCACCTCGTGCAGATGTTCCGCCTTTGCCGCCCGGTTTCGATGAGTTTATGGAGAGGAAGATGCGGTCTTAGATCAATAGGCCCCACCTGCGGTCGAGAATGGTTCCTTCTCCGAATGTCCCAGTCTTCGGCATGTAAGGGGGGAGTTCCACGATCTCCGTTTTCAACGGCTGGCGGGAGACTGTGGGGGCTGCATCGTGCGGCCGTGCGCCTCCTGCTGAACGCTTCTTCTTTTTCCGAGGCCTTGCACGCATCGGAATCCTCCTGTCGATCATGGACTCATCATCGACCATCCGACGTTCGGATGAAATGAGGGGAGGTGCGCCTCTTTGCATGCGGAATTTCCCTACACGGCCCTATGGCGGCCCGTTCCCGGCGGTGGAGTGACCGACGTGCAGATGGCACGTCACCACGGTGCCTGCCTTAGCATGCGGTTCAATCCGCAGTTCGCCGCCGATCACACGTGCGCGGTAGGCCATCGTCTGCAGGCCGATTCCGCTGTCCGCGCCCGGCTTCGTTGCACCTTTCGCTTCTGCATCGGCCCGAGCAGGCTTGAGGCCGATACCGTTGTCGCGGATGGAAAGGACGAGGTAATCGGCTTTGCGGGTGAGGCGGATGTCCACACGATCGGCCCGGCCATGGCGAATCGCGTTGCTGATTGCCTCCTGCGCGATGCGGTAGAGATGGGTGCCGACCAGGTCGTTGGTGACGGTCGATTGCTTCTGCTGCTGAAAGGTGCAGCGGATGCGAAACGTCTCCGAGACCCGCCCCGCCAGATGTTTCAACGCCGCCGTCAACCCGCCGGCTTTTACATCGATGGGGTTCAGGCCGTGTGAAAGCTGCCGCGCCTGGGCGGTGATGTCTCGGATGGCGGCGCCAAGGCGGACGGCGGCCTTGGCCTCGGGGAGATCTTTCCGCCGAAGCGTCTCGGCGATGGTTTGGGCGCTGAAGCCCAACGCCACGAGCTCCTGGCAAAGTCCGTCGTGGAGATCCTGGCCGATCCGCCGCTGTTCATTCGTGCTTGCTTCGAGAATTTGCGATTCGAGTGCCCGCTGCCTGGTCAGATCGTGAATGATGCCTGTGAACATTCGCGTCGCGCCGAGCTGGATTTCACTCACGGACAGGTGGATCGGAAAAATGGTTCCGTCCCTGCGCTGGCCGGTGACGTCTCGCCCAGTGCCGATGATTCGCCGAATTCCCGTCAGCAGGTAGTTCTGCATGTAGCGATCGTGTTGAGAGCGGTGCGGCTGTGGTGTCAGGACACTTACGTTTTGGCCGACCAACGAGGGTTCTTCGTATCCAAAAAGCTTGTACGTTGCCGGGTTCGCCGATTCGATGATGCCTCGATCATTGATCGTGATGATCGCCTCCACCGCCGTATCGACGATCGCGTGCAGCCTCGCCTCCCGATCACGCAAAGCTTCGACAAAACGTTTTCGCTCGGTGACGTCGCGCACCACTTTGAAAGCGCCGATGACCCTTCCTTTGGCGTCACGGACGGGTGTCATGGACACAAGGACATCGATTCGCTGTCCATCCTTCCGGATTCGGACGGCCTCCATCTCCTGAATGCGCTCACCCGCAAGGACCCGCTGGAAAATCAAATCCTCCATGTCGATTTGATCGGGCGGACAGAGCCGGCTTAGCGGTTTGCCGACGATCTCTTCGACGCCGTATCCATACACCTGGCGCGAGGGCTCGTTCCAGTCCGCGATGATGCCGTCACGGTCAACAATAAAGACCGCGTAGCCCGCAATATTGTCTATGAGCTGCATGTAAACGTCGGGGCTCATAGATGATCGCGCC
>JBEHXY010000193.1:0-7580 GCA_048498455.1 Planctomycetota bacterium
TCCTGCCGCCGGACGACCGTCTGCAAACGCCGCCGGCGTCGTCACCCCCGCCTTGTCCAGTTGAATAATCGTGTAACCCCGCGAGGCATGCGACCCCACGAACTTCGCCGTCGTGTCCGACCCGTCGGGAGCCGTCACCCGCAGCGCCTCCGGCTGCGCTTCCCGCAGCAGCGCCGTGAGCACGATCACCGTGCCCTTGTCGTCGATCACCACCCCATACAGATCGCCCGTCACCCCCGCCCGCACAGCATCAATGCGAAACAGCAACCCGCGCAGCGACGCCGCCTGGTTCGGATCCTTGTCCGCCAGCGCGTTGGCCTTCTGCTCGATGAATCGATGCACCAGCAGCGGGTTGGCCTGCGGAATGCCACGCGCCGGCACATCCTCCGCGCCACCCCCGCCGCCCCCGCCGCCCGCAGGACCACCCCCCGGAAAGCCCCGCCGACCGCCCCGCGCGTCCGGCATGTTCCCGCCATTCCACCCCTGCCCACCCCCGCCGCCGCCGCCGCGCCGCCCGCCGCCTCCCCCGCGATCCTGACGCCCCTCCCCGCGATTGTCCCCCTCGTCCGTGTTCGTCTGGTTGCGCCGCCACTCCTGGAACTCACGCAGCATGCTCGGCGGAAGAAACGCCGACGGGCTCTGATCGATGTGAATCCGCACCAGCGACCCCTGGATGCGCCCATAAAGCTGCGAAGTCGCCTGCGAAAATTGCTGCACCGCCCCGTCCGCCGCCGCATCCGCCGGCGTCGCCGCTCGCGCCGCCGGCCCCGTCCACAAGACCGCCGCCGCCGCCGCACACGCCAGAATTTTCACGCATTTGGAGATCGACACGGTGCTCTCAATCAACGCCTGAACCCTGCAAACCCGTGGCCCAAAGACCCTTTCAACCGCCGCCCCGACACCCCCCTTTTAGAACGACCCTTCCTGGCTCAATGCCGAACTGTCATCCGACGGCAAAACCAGCGGCGACCGCGCGATCTCACCCCCCTGCCGCGCTTCCAGGTCCATCACGAACGCATCCACGTCCGCGGAATTCCCAAATTGCCGAACCAGCGGCTCGCCCATGCTGTTCCAGTACACCACCGTGTAGGGATGATCCGCCACCGGCGCTCCCGAAGCAACCCCGCCATTGACCGTCGCCGCCGCCGGCGACGTCACCCGCCCCAGCGTGAACGCCCCGATCACCAGCGCTGCCGCCGCCGCGATTCCCACCGCACGCTGTGCCCAGTTCCATCGCCCGATCCGCCCCACCGGTGCCTCCGCCTCCGACCGCGCCATCCGCAGGAACGATTCCGCCTGCGCCCGCGCTTCCTCCGCCGTCGGCAGATGGCCCGCCAGGGCCGCCGCACGGGCCGCCCGCTCGCCCTGCAGCTGCGTCAGCATCGCCGACACCCGCGCATCTCTCACCAGCGTCTGCTCCACCGCCGCCCGCTCCCCCGCAGGCAACGCACCGTCTAGGTACTGGTCCAGCAGCTTCCGCGTCGGATCGTGGAACATGTCGCTCATCTTGCCGTTCATCGTCAGTCCTCGTCGCCGCTCTCTGGCGGCGGTTGGTGGGGAGCGGCTGGAAATGCCGGCCTCCCAAGCGGCATGCCCGTCGTCGGCATGCCCGGTTTCTTCTGCTCGTCTTCCGCCATCTGCCCCAGCAACCGCGCTCGCGCCCGGTGAAGCCAGGTCTTCACCTGCGCTTCGCTGGCGGACAACAGCTCCGCAATCTCCTTGTACGCCAACTCCTGCTGCTCCCGCAGCACCAGGGCCTGGCGCCAACTGTCCGGCAACGCCTCGATCCGCGCCCGCATGATCGCCGTCGTCTCCGCGCTGACCGCCCGCTCCGCAGGATCCTGCTCCTGACCCAGCGAATCGCTCAACGCCTCGTCCGCATCCAGCGAATGGCCCAGCTTCCGCCGCCGGCAACTGATCACGTTGCGGGCGACCGACTTGGCCATCAGGCTCCAACCCCCGTCGGACCAGTCATACGACTCCCGTTGCCGAAACAGCTTCAGCAACGCATCCTGGACCAGGTCCTCAGGGCTCTTCGAATCTCGCGTCGGCGCACCGAGCATCGCACGGGCAAGGGCGATCAGGCGGCCCATGTTGGCATGGACGGCGGCCTCGAAAAGCATGTCTGCCGGCTGCTGGCCTGCCATCAGGTTCCCTTGGCCCGTCAGGGGTAAAACGCATGGGGTCGCCCGAAGTTACGCCCCGCGAGAACTGCCTTTAACCCTCTTTGCAAACACCACTTGCAAAGAGTTTCACCCGCCGATAATCGACGAGTTCGTCGCGTCCTGGCTCGTCGGAGCGTCCCCCTTGCGCCCATGGGCAGAGCCATTCGACGGCGTCCGGTTCGTCGGCCGCTGGTGCTTCTTCTTCCCGTTTAACGCCGCATCCATCTGCCGCAATGCCTGCTTGATCCGCTGTTCGTTCTCCACCAGCGCTATCCGCACGTACCCTTCGCCGTACGGACCAAACCCCGCCCCCGGCGCAATCGCCACGTCCGCATCCTCCAGCAACCGGAAGCAGAAGTCGAGCGTCCCCTGCCCCGCCAGGTGACCCGGAGCGACCTTCGCCCACACGAACATGCTCGCCCGCGGCGTCTCCACGTCCCACCCGATCTTCCGCAGCCCCTTCACCAGCAGGTCGCGCCGCTTCTCGTAAATCTCGCACTGCTCCGCCACGAACTCATCGCCATGCCGCAGCGCCATGATCGACGCGATCTGGATCGGCGCAAAATGCCCGTAGTCGTAATACCCCTTGATCGTCGAGAGCGCCCGCACCATCTCGTGGTTGCCGCAGCAGAACCCGACGCGCCACCCCGCCATGTTGTAGGGCTTCGACATCGTCGAAAACTCGACGCCCACATCCTTCGAACCCGCCGCCTCCAGAAAGCTCGGTGCCTTGTACCCGCCAAAACAGGTCTCGCCATATGCGAAATCCGAAATCAGCAGCACCCCATACTTCTTCGCCAGCGCCACCGCCTTCACCCAGAAGTCCGGATCGATCGTGATCGCGCTCGGGTTGTGCGGGTAATTGAAAATCACCAGCTTCGGCCGCGGCTGCAGGTTCTGCAGGTTGTGCTCGATCCGGGCCAGGAACGCATCATCGTTCCCCAGCGGCACCGACAGCACGCTCCCCCCTGCCAGCGTCACGGCATACATGTGAATCGGATAGGCCGGATCCCCCACGATCACCGTGTCGCCCGCCGACAACAGCGCCAGCATCAGGTGCGAAAAGCCCTCCTTCGACCCGATTGTGGCCACCACCTCGCGGTCCGGATCCAGCTCCACCCCATAGCGCCGCTTGTACTTCAGCGCCACCTCCCGCCGCAGGTTGTACAAACCCACCGACACCGAATACCGGTGGTTCCGCGCATCCCGCGAAGCCTCCGCCAGCTTCTCCAGCACAAAGTCCGGCGATGGATCAATCGGGTTGCCCATCCCCAGGTCGATCACGTCCGCCCCCGCCCGCCGCTTCTGCGCCTTGAGCGCGTTCAGCCGCGCAAACAAATACGGCGGAAGCCGCCGGATACGGGTCGAAACATCGATGGAAAAGGGTTCGGAAGTGCCGCCGGCCATGGAAATAACCTTTCAGGAGGGAATCGAGAACCACCAAAATAAACCGAGCCACCGGAACTTGCGAGTTCCGGTGGCTCGAAATGGGCGGAACTCGAAAAGGTCAACGGGAAGGTGCCGCGGGGGCGCCGCCGCGCGCAGGCGCCGCGCCGGGGGTCCCGGGAGCGCCCGGCGCCACCGTCCCGCTCGGAGCCGGCAGACCCATGCCCGTGCCGGCCGGAGCCGTCGCCGCCTGGTTCTGTGCTTCCATCTGCGCCCGCACGTTCGCTTCCACGATGGCCGACAGCGTCGGGTCGTTGATCTTGATGTTGGAGTTCCCACGCAGCGTGTTCAGGTGGTTGTTCATCCACTCCTGTTCCTTCAGGTCGAACACGAACTGCTTCAGGTCCTTCTGCACGTTGGGATCATCAAAGCGCGCCGTGGTGTCCGCGGGAATTTTCCGCTGCAGGTAAATCAGCACGAACCCATTGCCGCGCGGCGCGGGAATCGCCCCCGAAAGCTCCCCCGGATTCAACCGGAACGCCGCATCCCGTATCTGCGGAATCTGGTCCGCGTTCTTCGAAATCGTCATCGACTGCACCGGCACCCCCTTTTGCTGGCTGATTTCCAGCGGCTTCTTGCCCTGCTTGATCAGGTCGCGAACCTCCGCCGATTTCTGCTGGTCCGACACCGTCATCACGTCCACTTCCACCTTCTCCCCGTAACGCGCGTCAAACGCCTGGTGCAGCTCCTCGTTGCTTACCTCCACGTGCCCCTTCGCCAGCTGCCGCAAACCCGCCGCCCGCTGGATCCCCAGCATGAACTCGGCCTGCGTGATCCCGCGCTGCGCCAGCGTCTGGTTCATGATCCGGACCAGCTGTTCCTTGTCCGTGATCTGGTTGCCCGACTGCTTCGTCTGCTGCGAGATCCCCTGCAGCGCCTTGTCGATCTCCGCCTGCATCGCCTTCTGGAACTCGTCCCCGGTCGTCGGAATCCCCGCCAGCGTGCACGCCTGCTGGATCAGCACCCAGTCGCGCACCTCTTCATACACCCGGTACCCCGCGACCTGCATCAGCATGTCGTAAAACGCCTTGTTGTTGATGTCGCGGTCGTTGATCGTCGCAATCGGCTTGTTCAAATCGATGCTCGGACCCGTCGTCGCGCCGCCGCCGCTCCCCGCCGGCGCCGTCGTCTGCCCAAACGCAAACGGGAGGGCTGCCAGAACGCCCGCGGTCAGGGCCAGGGCCATGGACGATTTCTTGATCTGTGCGTTCACCGACGCTCCTTTACGTGACGGGTTGCTTGCGGCCGGCCGGGCGGCCGCCTTTGTGGGATATCGGCCAGATGACGGGCATCTGCTCAAGATGAGACGGGTCATTATCGCAAAAACTAACCACCGGGTAAACCACATCCGATGCGTATCTGCGCCCTAACCGGCGGCTGGCGACGAACTAGCAGACTTTGTATGCTCGCCACTCATGCGATTATTGGCCGACACCACATTTTTGGGCATGACCGCCGCCCAGGTCGCTCTCCTGGGCTCCGGTTTCGCCATCATCTATGCCGTCCGCCGCTGGAGACGCCTCACCGTCGCACGCCAGCCCAGCGGCCCTGCCCCCTCCGCCCGACGACCCGCCCCCTCCGCCGCCGTCCGCCCCGAGCTCCTCGCCTCCGGTGAACGCCCCTCTGGCCTGCCCCCGCGCAACGCCCTCAACGTCCGCGAACTCACCGTCGAGATCCAGGCCCTCCTCACCGAGGTCGAAGACACCGCCCGCCGCGCCGCCGCCCAGGTCGACAACCGCTATCGCAAGCTCGAACAATTGGTCGTGGAAGCCGACGATAAAATCAAAAAACTCGAAGCCCTCATGGGCGACGCCCGCAAGGTCGGCCAGGGCGATGCCGTCGCCGCCATGGGCGGAGCCGACCTCGTCAACCGCCTCCGCCAGGAACGCGGTGCCCCCGCCGCCGCCGAAGACCCCGCCTATCGCCCCATCTACCAGCTCGCCGACCTCGGCAAATCCGCCCGCGAAATCGCCCAGGAACTCGGCCGCCAACCCGGCGAAGTCGAACTCATCCTCGCCCTCCGCAACCGCTCCCGAACCTAGCGCCCAACACAACATTTAGCCGCGGCCCTCGGGGCCGCGCGCCGGCAACCCTCACGCCTCCAGCATCCGCTTGATCCGCGAAAGCGTCCTCTCCCGCCCCAACAACGCCAGCGTCTCCAGCAGCGGCGGCGTCACGCTGTTCCCCGACAACGCCACCCGCAACGGCTGCGCCGCCGCTCCACGCTTCCCCTGCGCCCCGATCGCATTCATCCCCAGCGACAGAATCTGCTCGTGCGCCTCGTGCAGCCCCGCCTTCGTCCACTCCGTCACCGGCTCCAAAATCGCCAGCGATTCCTTCAAAAATCCCACCCCGTTGTTCCCCTTCACATGCTTCTCCACCGCCTTGGCATCCATCACCGGCTCCTCAAAAAAGAACCGCGAATTCTCCGCCATCTCCGCGATCGTCACCATCCGCTCCTGGTACATCCCCAGCAGCTCCATCAGTATCTCCCGGTTCGCCTGCTTCAGCGGATAATCCGTCACCGCGTTGAAGCTCTCCACCGCATCCGCCAGCCGCTCCAGCGATGACTTCCGAATGTACTCCCCGTTCATCCACGCCAGCTTCTTGCGGTCAAACCGTCCCGGCGTCTTCTGAATCCCCTCCAGCGAAAACAGCTCCAGCATCTCCTGCGCGCTCACGATCTCCCGGTCCTGCCCCGGCGCCCATCCCACCAGCGCCACAAAATTCAACAACGCCTCCGGCAAATACCCGCTCCGCCGGAAATCCTGCACATCGATCTCCGGCAGCTTCGTGTGCGTCACCTTCGCCAGCTTCGTCGCAATCTCCACCGCATCCGTCTTCTTCGCCATGAAGTCCGAAAGCATCTTCGCGTCCACCCCCGACTGCTCCACCAGCGCCGCATAATTCTTGTCCGGATACCTCGCCTGGATGTCCGCCCGCACCGCCTTCGCCTTCTCCCGCTTCGACATCTTCGAGTTGTCCGCGTTCACCACCAGCGGCAAATGCCCATGCTCCGGCGGCGTCCACCCCAGCGCTTCATACAACCCCACGTGCTTGAACGTGTTCATGAAATGTTCCTGCGCCCGCAGCACATGCGTGATCCCCATGTGGTGATCGTCCACCACCACCGCGAAGTGATACGTCGGAAACCCGTCCGACTTCTGAATCACGATGTCATCGTGCTCCGCCGCCACCACCGTCACCGGCCCGAGAATGAGATCGTTCACCGTGATGTCTTTGTTCGGCATCGCAAACCGCACCACCGGCTTGATCCCCTCCTGCGCCGTCACCTGCCGCCCCGCCATGTCCCGCCGATACCGGAACGGCCGCTTCTCCTTCTCCGCCGCCTGCCGCATCGCCGCCAATTGCTGCGGCGACTCATACGCATAATACGCCAGGTCCTTCGCCAGCAGCTCGTCCAGATGCTTCTGGTAGATCGGCAGCCGCTCCGACTGAAAATAATCGTTCTTCTCCCCGCCAATCGTCGGCCCCTCATCCCAGTTCAGCCCCAGCCACTGCAAATCCGACAAAATCCCCGCCGCCGACTCCGCCGTCGACCGCACCTGGTCCGTGTCCTCGATCCGCAACACAAACTTCCCCCCCGGCCCGCCATGCACCTGGTGCTTCCGCGCAAAAAGCCACGAATACAATGCCGTACGCGCCCCACCAACATGCAAAAACCCCGTGGGCGACGGAGCAAACCGGGTCTTAACCATTCTTCAAACTCCACATCCAAAATCCGAGTCCCGTATTAGAGGCGAACCCCCCGCCCCATTCAACAACCCACAACCAACCCAAAAACCCCAACCCGTGCCAGCGCGCACAACTTGGCACCAAACAGGTTTGAAGTGGCACCAAAATAATTGCCCGAAACACCTCTCCCCGCAACACTTACCCAAAAATCCCGTCGTTCGTGTGCGCACAAACTGGGCGCGGTCCCCCTATACAGGAGGACCCTGCGCCATG
>JBEHXY010000194.1:0-7489 GCA_048498455.1 Planctomycetota bacterium
TCGCCGCATCGATGCCGTCCAACAGCACCCGCCCATCGTCCGGCCGCAGCTCGCCAATGAGCACCCGCAACAGCGTCGATTTCCCGCACCCGTTGGGCCCGACGATCGCCACGATCTCCCCCGCGCGCGCCGAAAAAGTCACCCCGGCCACCGCCGCCTGCCCCCCATACGCATAGCTCACCCCCTCAACCTGCAGCGTCCCCACCGAGATCTTCCCGACAGCCGCACTCATACGCCCCCCCACACCGGCCGCCGCTTCAACAGCACCAGAAAGAACGGCCCGCCCAGCAGCGCCGTCACCACCCCCACCGCCAGCTCCCCATGAAAAATCCCGCCCGTCACCCGCACAAACGTGTCCGTCAGCATCAAAAACGCCGCCCCGCACAAGGGCGCCGCCACCACCAGCCGCCGATGATCCGCCCCCACGATCCCCCGGCAAATGTGCGGGCAGATCAACCCCACAAACCCGATCGGCCCCGCCAGCAGAATCGACGCCGCCGTCATCACGCTCGCGCACACAAAGCACACCGTCCGCAGCCGCCCCACGTTCACCCCCAGGCTCGTCGCCTCCACATCCGACAAACTCCCCACATTCAGCGCCGCCCCCGATGCCGCGATCGGCACATACCCCACCACGAATACCCCCATCGCCACCGCCAGCCCCATCCACGTCACATCGTTGGAAATCGCCCCTGTCATGTAATTGAAGAAGTTCGTCCGCACCCCCGCCGGCACCAGCGAATTAAGCACCGTCAGCACCGCCCCGTTCACCGCCGACACCACCACCCCCACCAGCAGCAGCGTCAGCGGATCCGCCCCGCCGCCGTCCCGTCGCCGCGGCCACGCCATCACATACACGATCCCGCACGTCGCCACCGCCCCCAGCAGCGCCGGCACCGCCTGCCCCTGCGCCAGAACCGTCTTGAACAGCCAGGACGACTTTTCCGCCACCGCCCACAGCGGACCCGTCAGCAGCAGCCACACCATCACCCCCACGCTGCTCCCGCTGGAAATCCCCAGCACATACGGATCCGCCAAAGGATTCCGCAACAGCGCCTGCAGCGTCACCCCCGCCCCCGCCAGCGCCAGCCCCACCACCCCCGCCGGCAACACCCGCAGCGCCCGAATCTCAAAAATTTCCCGCCCCGGCCAGCCCACCGCGATCCCCCGCCCCTCGCCGACCCCCACGCACAAACACGCAGCCATCACGCCGAGCACCACCAGCAGCCACACCCCCCACACCTGCGCATACGCCGCCGGCGTCAGCGTCCCGCGCGCAGCGCGTGGCCCCGTCACTGCCCGCCCCCCATCCCCGCTCCAGCTTCCGTCGCCGCCGCCGCGCCCCCATGAATCAACTCCGCCAGCCGCCGCACATGCTCCGGCGCTTCCACCGACGCCATCAAGCTGTTCCCCTCCGTGATCAGGTACACCCGCCCCGCCTTCGCCGCCGGCATCGGCAGCCGCAGCCACTTCGCCACCCGCGGATCCTCCGCCCCGCCCACCTGCGCCGGCTGCCCCGCCGCACTCACCAGCAGCACGTCCGGCGCCAGCTTTGCCAGCGCCTCCGTCCCGATGATCGGCCACCCGTCCCCCACCGTCGCTCCCACATTCTCCGCCCCCGCCATCGTGAGCATCTCGTCGACGAACGTCTTGCCCCCCACCACCATCACCGGGTTCTCGCTCAGCGCATACACCACCCGCACGCGCTTCGCCCCCGCATGCTCCTTCTGAATCGCCGCCAGCTCCGCCTGCGCCCGCGTCACCGCCCGCTCCGCCTCCGCCTCCTTCCCCGCCACCTTCCCGATCTTCCGCACCGTCTCCCACAAGTCCGAAAGCGTGTCCAGCTTGATGTTCACCACCTCCATCTGGTGCGCATCCGCCAGCTCCTTCAGCCGCGGCGACAAGCGCGCCACGTCCGTCTGCACGATCACCGCCGTCGGATGCAGCCCCACCAGCCGCTCGTAATTCATCGTTTCATAATCCCCCACCACCGGCAGGTCCTGCTGCGCCGCCGGCAAATACAGCGTGTCATACTTCGTCACCCCCACCAGCCGATCCGCCGCCCCGATCAGCGTCAAATTCAACGTCGCCGCCGGCACCGTGCTCACGATCCGCGGCCCCGCCTGGCTCGCGGGCTCCGTCGCCGCCTGCGTGGACGCCTGGCTCGCCGCCGATCCCGCCCCGCTCCCGCACGCCGCCAGACAAGTCGCCAGACACACCGCCCCCACCGCCGCCGCCGCTCGCCACATCGCCCGCATGCACGCTCTCCACCCCGCCCGCCCCATTCCGGGGGGTGGGAATCGAACCCACGACCAAGGGATTATGAGTCCCCAGCTCTAACCGCTGAGCTACCCCCGGGAGCCGCCCGATTCTCCCGAAATCCCCCCAACCCTACAAGCGACCCCCACGTCGCCTTCGTGGTCCTTCGTGTCTTCGTGCCTTCGTTTCCGCTCGCGCCCCTCACTCTTTCGAATAATCCCGCGACAAATCCAGCACGATCTGCCGCAGCAACCCGTTCCGCAGCACCGTCAGCACCACCCGCGGCTTGTCACTGACCGACTTCACCGTCTTCTCATGCACCGCCTGCAGATCCGACAGCGACGCCACCGCCGCATTGTCCACCTTCAGCAGGATGTCGTTCGGCTCCAGCCCCGCGTTCGCCGCATTCCCCGGCTGCTTGATCCCAAAGACAAACACCCCCTGCTTCCGCTGGAAATACAAGTCCGGATTGTCGAACTGGTTGATCGTCTTCACCGTGCAATCCCACCGGGCGCACGCAAATTCCTCCCCCTCCACCTTCCCCTTCTCCCGCGGTGTCAGCTGCAGCGACATCATCGAATCCCCGCGCAACAACTGGATCGTCGCCGGCTTGTCCTTCGGCAGCGTCCCCAGCAGCCGCCGCGTCTCCGGCAGATCCTCGTCCGTCATCGCCGACACGCTGCTGCTGTTGATCTTCAAAATCCGGTCCCGCGGCTGCAGCCCCGCATGCCGCGCCGGAGAATCCAGGTCCGTGTCCGCCACGATCACCCCGTCCGTCCCGTCAAAATACATGTTCCGATTGAAATCCTTCAGCGGCTGCAGCTGCAACCCCGTCCACGACCAGTCCACCTTCCCCGATGTCCGAATCTGCGCCACCACCGGCTGAATCGTCTCCGACGGCACCGCAAACCCCAAATCCCCCCCGGACGTCACCCCGCGCGTGTTCACCCCCACGATCTCCCCGTCCGTGTTCACCAGCGGCCCGCCCGAATTCCCCGGCGAAATCGACGCATCCGTCTGCAGCCAGATCGAATACTCGCTCGTCGAAGGCAAAAACCGCTTCGTGCACGAGATAATCCCCAGCGACACCGACCGCGACAGCCCCCAAGGCGCCCCCATCGCCATCACAAAATCCCCCTCCTGAAGCTTCGACGAATCCCCAAAATGCGCAAACGGAAACGGCGCCGACCCCCCGTTCGCCGGGTTCCCCGCCGAATCCACCAGCTGCAGCAGCGCCAAATCCGTGTCCTTGTCCGACCCCAGCACCTTCGCATTGAACGCCCGCCCGTCATACAGCAGGCAACGCAACTCCACCGCCTTGTCGATCACATGCCAGTTCGTCAGCACCTGCCCCTCCGCCGAAATCAGCGCCCCCGACCCCGCCACCTCCCGGTTCGATTTCTCGCCCCCGGTCAAATCCTGCTGCACGCACTTGATGAACACCACCGCCGGGAACACCTTTGCCTTCGCCCCGTTGATGATTTTGCGAAAGTCCTGCTCCGAATTCGTGTCCGTCGCCAGCAGCGCCCGCGCCCCCGCTGTCAGGTGCCCGCCGCTCGCGCTTTGCGCCGCGCCCCCGCCCGGTGCACCTCCCCCGCCTGCCCCCGCCCGAGGCGTCGCGCACCCTGCAAAAAGAACCGGAACCAGCACCACTGCAAGCGAAACAGTCTTGACCATCCGTCGTAATCCTCTGGGAGTTTGCAATTGCGGAAGATCTCCATTTAAACCCGGCGAAGAAAAACCGCAAAGGGTAGTGCCGCCGAAACTTAGCCCGGGAAAGACCACCCTCCCGACGATGCCGCACAGCCGCCACCCCTTTCTATCGGCCACTTGCATTTATCGCCTTGCTTCTTACGCTGTGCGCCATGAGTGGGAAGTTGGCACAGGAAATCGGACGCATTCGCCCCTTCGATTGCATCGAACAGGAAGTCTTCCTTAACGTTTTGCGCACCGCAGACTTCCTCCTCCGCGGCCTCGAGGAACTCCTCAAGTCCCACAACCTCTCCCACGTCCAATACAACCTCCTGCGCATCCTCCGCGGCGCCGGCGATCAGGGCATGGCCTGCAAAGCCATCGGCGGTCACATGATCACCCGCGATCCCGACATCACCCGCCTCCTCGACCGCCTCGAAACCCGCGGCCTGCTCACCCGAACCCGCGACACCCAGGACCGCCGCGTCGTCGCCTCCCGCATCACCCCCGACGGCCTCGCACTCCTCGCCGCCATCGACGCCCCCCTCCTCGAATTCCACCGCAAACAGCTCTCCCATCTCAATCCCGAGCAGATGCGCGCCGCCGTCGATCTCCTCGAAATCATCCGCGGCGCCGCACCGGCGCCCCTCGATCCCGCACACGCCTGACCCCTTCCGCCAAACCCCTTCCGACGGCCCTGCGGATTCCCCGCCCCGCTGGCGCTTTTTCCATCAGCCTCACGCCCGCCCCGTTTTTTGACGAACACCGCGGCTCGGGGGTAATCTACCGCCATTCACCTGCGGCTTCGGCCGCGAAAAAAAATCACTTCATATGGAGATGACGATGAAAGTTGCGGCGAAGTTCGCGGTCCTGTGCCTCGGTGGTTCCCTCCTCCTCGGCGCCGCCGGGTGCGACAACACCCACGACACCATGCGTCCTGACCCCGACACCGTCATGCGCGGCGAACACGGCCTGCAGTCCGCCGACCTCCGCCAGATGACCAGCAAACTCGCCCCCGACATCCTCCAGATCCCCGAAATCGTCCAGAGCCCCTACCGCGCCGTCATCGTCGTCAAGGGCGTCCAGAACAAAACCGAAGACATGCCCGGCCGCAACCTCGACATCTACGCCGCCCGCCTCGCCGGCCTCCTCAACCAGGCCGCCGCCCGCGACCGCGTCGTCTTCGTCGAAGAACGCGCCAACCTTGAAAACCTCCAGAACCAGGAACTCGGCAACCGCACCCCCAACTTCGAAGACGCCAGCCGCACCGGACAGGTCCCCCAGGACCCCCGCCAGCAACCCCAGTACGCCCTCTACGGCACCTTCTACAGCCAGAACAACGGCCGCACCACCTACTACCTCTGCCAGTTCCAGCTCACCGACCTCCGCACCGGCGTCAAGGTCTGGGGCCCCCAGCAGTACGAAGTCCGCACCCTCAACTGATCCCCGCCTTTCGCTCGATATAAATCCAGGCCGTCCCCCGGGGCGGCCTGGATTTTCAACCGTAAAGACCCGCCCTCTTTTCAGGGATGATTCATGAAATTCGGAAAAGCATTTCGCGCTGCCGCCTGCACCCTCCTCTGCGCCGCCGTCGCCGCCTGCTCCGGACCCGCCGTCAACCAGGACGCCAAGACCACCTTCCTCAACGCCGACGACATGCAGACCATGACCAACCAGATGGCCCAATCCATCACCAGCGACCCCGCCGTCATGCAGGCCGCTCAGTCCGGCCCCCTCAAGATCGTCATCAAGCCCGTCCAGAACCAGACCAACGAAATCATCCGTGACAACCGCAAAGAGCTCTTCGTCGCCCGCCTCCAGGGCCTCCTCGCCGCCCAGCCCGCCCTCAAGGACCGCTTCGTGTGGGTCCTCAACCGCGAGGACTACGACAAGCTCCGCGCCGAGGAAATCCCCGAGTCCCAGCTCGGACCCGTCGAAACCCGCGTCCAGCCCGAATACGCCCTCTGGGCCACCTTCCTCGCCGACACCAACGTCACCCGCAACCAGCGCGGCGACACCTACCTCTGCCAGTACAAACTCACCAAGCTCTCCGGCAACGAAGCCGGCGTCCAGCTCTGGATCGGCCAGTACGAAACCAGCAAGCACATCAAGAAGGGTCTCCTCGATTGAGAAGGCACGCCTTGCCGATACACACAGGCAGCACGGGCTGGTGACGCCTCCCGTGCCCGGGAACGGGGGAATGGATATCGTGAATCCCTCACAGGCTGTTCGGAGATAATGATGCGCTTACGTCTTGGACGCATGGTGGTGGCGGCGGGAATGACAGCGGCAACCCTCGGCGCCTTCGGCTGCAACCGCACCGCCGCACCCGCCCGCAACGCCATCGTGCTCTACCGCGCCGGCGACTACGGCGCCGCCGCCAACGAGCTCAAACCCACCACCACCAGACGCGACGAAAACTTCGTCCTCGACAACTGCCGCTACGGAAGCTGCGCCCTCGCCGCCGGGCAGCTCGCCAACGCCGAAACCTCCTTCATGGCCGCCTACGAAGTCATCAACGGCGTCAACACCAACAACGGCGGACGCACCATGGGCGCCGCCCTCGTCTTCGAAGGCATCAAGGTCTGGAAGGGAGAGCCCTTCGAACGCGCCATGGCCCACTACTACCTCGGCGTCATCTTCCTCATCCAGCATGACTACGAAAACGCCCGCGCCGCCTTCCAGAACTCCCTCTTCAAGCTCGTCGACTACGCCAGCAAAGACACCACCCAGAACATCCAGGAACACCAGTCCAACTTCGCCCTCGGATACTTCGGCCTCGGCTTCTGCTACCTCCGCCTCGGCCGCCAGGACCTCGCCCAGCAAAACTTCGAAATCGCCGCCCGCCTCGATCCCTCCCTCTCCACCGTCATCTCCAAGGCCGCTCAACCCACCACCAACACCCTCCTCTTCGTCGACGCCGGCTGGGGACCCCAGCGCGCCGGCAAGGGCTGGTACAACGAGGAATCCGCCTTCGGCCCCACCCCCGCCGAAGCCGGCCCCGTCCCCCCCATCAACGTCTTCACCGATGGCCGCCTCGCCGTCGCAGGCACCAGCACCCCCGGCCCCATCATGGCCCCTGCCCCCTCCCCCTACCCCGGAATGGCCGGCCCCCCCGGCAGCGTCCCTCCCGGCAGCGTCCCCCCCGGAAACATGCGCCCCGGCTACACCCCCGCCAGCAACAACATCGTTCAATACAAAATGGTCGACACCCTCGCCATGGCCCAGGAACAACGCTGGCAGGACATCGACACCATCCGCAAAACCAAGGCCGTCATCGGCACCGGCGCCATGGCCGCCGGCGCCGGCGTCGCCGCCTACGGCGCGGAAAAACACGATGAAGGCACCATGTGGGCCGGCCTCGGCATCGCCGCCCTCGGCGGTGCACTCGCCGCCAGCTCCCAGGCCGACCTCCGCTACTGGGAAATGCTCCCCCGCACCGTCTACGTCGTCCCCATGTCCCTCCCTCCAGGCGAACACGACATCGTCGTCGCCGCCGGACCCGCCCGCAGCGCCCCCATCCACGTCTCCATCCCCG
>JBEHXY010000195.1:0-7441 GCA_048498455.1 Planctomycetota bacterium
GCGTGGGGGATGGGTGGGTGGCGCGGGTGGGTTGTGCTGTGGGTGGTGTTGGCGGTGGTGGAGGGGGCCTTGCTTTTCAACAATGGCGCCGCGGACACGTGGGCGTGGCAGGCCACGCGCTGGTTCGTGGGGGACCAGGATGCGTTCGTGGTCAAAGAGTACCAGGCGTTGCACCCCCCCACCGCGACCTCGCCTTTCTATGCGCGGATGGAATCCCCGATGCACGGCCGGTTCTACAAACGCACCGAAAAATTTTGGCGGCTGTTCCGGGACATGGGGGAACCCTACATCGTCATCGGCGTGATGGCGATCGTGTGGATCTACGATCGGCGCAGGTGGAAGGCGGCCGCGATGGTGCTGGCGGGCGCCGCATGCGCGGGAGGCTTGGGGGCGCTGATCGGTGTAACGGCCGGCCGGTACCGCCCGATCGTCACCGACGGCGCCAACCTGTGGGAGTTGTTCCGCGGATTCCGTCCCGGCGCCGGCGACTTGTCCTGGCCGTCGGGACACTCGACTCTCGCGTTTTCGATCGCCGCCGTCCTGACGTATCTCTCGCCCCGCGGACGCTGGCTTTTTGTGGTGCTGGCCGCGCTGTGTGCCATCACCCGCGTGGTGATGCAGGCCCACTTCTGGAGCGATGCGTTCTTCGGCAGCGTGCTGGGGTGGACGGTGGGGTGGTGGGTGGCGATGGCCGTTGATCGCGCGCTGGGGAAATACCCCGCACCCCAGGCTCTCTGACAATCCGCGGAGAAAGGTCCCCCGAGAGGAGGCCCTGCTTACGGCGCGCCCGGGTTTCCCTGCGGCGGTCCCACTTCCGGCACAACGGGGAAGCCGGTGGACGTTTCCGGAGAAGGGATGACGGCGGGCGGCACCAGCCGCGGCCGGATCGCCAGGGCCCACAGCGACACGCACACGCAGATCCCCGCCGAAACGTAGTAGGGCGTTCCCGAGGAAACCGCCCAGAACAAGAATCCGGCCAGCAGCGGCCCCACCGCCCGCGCCAGCGACGCCATCGCCTGCGATGCCCCCAACACCTCCCCCTGTTCATGGCCCTTGGCATGGCGGGAAATCAGGGCATTGATCGCAGGATTGAACAGCGACGCCCCCAGCGCCAGCAGCGCCGAGCCCGTGATCAGCGTTGGCCACGTCGGCAGCGCTGCCGCATTTCCGGCACTCCCGACCAGCGTTAGCCCCGCGGCGATCGACAGCGGTCCGGCAATGACGAACGGCGCTTCGCCGAAGCGTTTGGCAAGGCGACCGACGAGTCCGCCCTGCACGATGACGATGATGATGCCGATGGTGCCGAAGAGATAACCTGCGGAACCGGAGGCATCCTGCGCGGAGAGCTTGGCCCGCTCCTGGATGAGAAGGGAAAAGGTCTGCTCCATGCCGGCGAAGGCGAAGCCGTTGACGAAAGCCATGGCGATGAGCCCCCCCACCACCGGGCGCGCGAGCGCGTGACGCATCGAGAAGAGGCGGTCCGCCAGCGCGTGGAAGATGGTGGCCGCGGGGACCTTGGTCTTGGCCTCGGCGCGCTTTTCGGGAGGCAACGATTCGGGAAGCGAGGTGAAGGTCGATACCAGGGCCGCGGCGGAGAACAAGGCGGCGGTCAGCGGAACAAAGTGCAGTCCCAGGTGCTTGCCGACGACGCCGCCGATGAACGGTCCGAACACAAAACCCAGTCCGAACGCCGCCCCGATAACCCCCATGCCCTTGGCCCGGTTCTCCGGCGTGGTGATATCCGCAATGTAAGCGGAGGCGATGGAAATGTTGCCCCCCGAAACGCCGTCGAGCACGCGGGAGAAATACAGCAGAAAGATGGCGAGGGGCTGGTTGATGGAGGTGATGAAGTGGGCGGCGAAAAGCAGAAGAAAACCGACCAGGGTCCCGCACTGCGAAAGCAGGAGCACCGGTCGCCGACCCACGCGGTCGGACCATTTGCCGAGGATCGGCGCGGCGAGGAACTGAAACAGCGAGTAGCAGGGACCGATCAGCGTGAGTGCGAACAGGTTGGTGATGCCGAAGGTCTGCCCGTAATACTGCTGGTTGGGCAGAAGAATGCCGAAGCCGACGAGGTCGATGAAGACGATGAGAAAGAGGGTGAGGAGGGAGGCTTTTTTCATGCAGGCGTCCGGATGAGGGAAAGAAGGGTAGTTTAGGGAGGAAAAGGCAAATGACAAAGCGGAGCGGGAGGAATAAAAGTGTCGGGCGGGAGGGAGTAAATCGCAGACATGGGCGTTGGATGGATATGATGGGGGGTTGTTGATGGAGGCATGTGCATGCGGGTTCTCCGGTTGATGGCGGTGGCGGCCACGATCCTCTGCGTGGGGGCGGTTGCGCGGGCTGCGGATTCCGATGTGGACGCCGGGGTTCTGGCGAACGTCTCCAGCGTCAAGGCGGGCGACAGCTTTCTGGTGGGGTTGAAACTCAAGACTCACGAAGGATGGCACGTGTACTGGAAAAACTCCGGCGACGCGGGCATCGCCACCGAGGTGAAGTGGACCGCCTCCCCGGGCTGGAAGGTCGAGCCGCTGGAAATGCCGGTCCCCGAACGGTTCGTGGCCGCGGGAAATATCATCAGTTATGGTTACTCGGGCGAAGTGCTGCTGTTGGCGCGGGTGACGGCCGACAAGGATGCATCGGCGGGCCAGAACGTCCAGGTGACGGCCGACGCTTCGTGGCTGTGCTGCAGGGAAGCATGCGTACCGGGGGGCAAAAAAGTGAGCGTGACGGTGCCGGTGGGCGGCGAGACCGTGAACGCCGATGAGGCGCTCTTTGCGACCTGGCAGGCCGCGGTGCCGATGAAGGAGGCGCCGGCGGGGGTGCAGGTGGAGACCAAGGCAGAGAAAGGCGCGTTGAAGGGGGATGCGAAGGTGACGGCGGTCGTGAGCGGGCCGAAACCGGGGCAGACGCTGGCGTTCTATCCGGCTTCAGACAAGGTGCAGATAACGACCGGGGATTTTGAGGCGACGAGGCATGGGGAGACGGTCGACACGACCTTCACGGTGCACATGATGCCGTCGCAAAAAGACCCTGCCCACGTGCCCTTTCTGGTGTCTTACCAGGAGAATGGGCAGCGGCGCGGTTTTTTTGTGAATGTCGATTTGAGCGCCGCGAGCGCAAGCAAATAAGGGTTCCTTCAAACGGAGACTGGTCATGCGGAAGCGTTTTGTGGTGCCGGCGATGGTGGCGCTGGCGATGGCGGGAATGATGGCCTGGGCGGCAGATGCCCCCAAGACCGAAGCGTCCGTCGGCCAGAAGGCGCCGGACTTCGCCCTCACCGATGCCGCCGGCAAAACCATCGGATTGAAAGATTTCGCCGGCAAGATCGTCGTGCTGGAATGGATCAACAAGGATTGTCCCATCGACGGCCGCGTCCTGGGCTCCAAGTTCATCACCTCCGTCGAAAAGAAGTACCACGACCAGGGCGTCGTCTTCCTCGCCATCGATTCGACCCACAACCACGCCGCCGCCGACCTCACCTCCACCGCCAAGCAGTTCGGCATCGATTATCCGATTCTCAACGACTTCTCCGGAAAGGTCGGCCACCTCTATGGCGCCAAGACCACGCCGCACATGTTCATCATCAACAAGGAAGGCACCCTGGTGTACGCGGGCGGGATCGATGACGACCCCAACGGCAGCAAGGCGTCGCGCGTGAACTACGTGGACAAGGCCCTCGGCGAACTGACCAGCGGCAAAACGGTCAGCGTGAGCGAAAGCAAACCCTACGGCTGCAGCGTCAAATACGCCGACTGATCCGCCGTCGCGCCCAGCGAACGAAAACGAAAGAGGGAGCTGCCGCCAAAAGCGCCAGCTCCCTTGTTTCTGCGCCATCCCCGATCCCGCAGAAACTCCCGCCTTGACGAAGGTGGGCAATCGCCACTATATTTGCTTAGGCATATATGGTCACCAGGACGACAGTTTCAGTAGATCGCATGTTCCGGGCGCTTTCCGATCGCACCCGCCTGCGGATTCTGCACCTTCTGCGGAGCGGCGAACTCTGCGTCTGCGACCTCGTCGACGTGCTCGAAGCCTCCCAGCCGCTCGTTTCCCGCCACCTGGGATACCTGCGGCGCGCCGGCCTGGTACAGGCGCGGAAGCAGGGGCTCTGGATGTACTACCGCCTCGCCCCCGCGCGCTCGACGTTTCACCAAAGCCTCCTGAAGTGCCTCGCCTGCTGCCCGGAAACGGTTCCGGAACTCACGGCCGACGCCAGACGCCTGAAAGCCCGCGGCGACTGTTGCGCCCGCGACGACGAGAGCTGCTGCTGACTTTTTTTGGAAAAATATATGCGTGTGGGCGTATGTAGTCGCAGGAGACCCCCATGGCCGAAAAGCTGACAATCCTTTTCCTGTGCACCGGCAATTCCTGCCGCAGCCAGATGGCCGAAGGCTGGGCACGCGCCCTCAAAGGTCAAACCATCGATGCCTACTCCGCCGGCGTCGAGCCCCACGGCATGAATGCCCGGGCGATCCGGGCCATGGCGGAAGCCGGCGTCGATATCGCTGCCCACCGCTCCAAGCATGTCGACGAACTCAAGAACGTCAGCCTCGATTACGTCGTGACCGTCTGCGGCCACGCCCACGAAACCTGCCCGATTTTTCCCGGAAAGGCCAAGATCGTGCACGTCGGCTTCGACGACCCCCCGGCCCTGGCCAAAGGAGCCGCCACGGAGGAGGAAGCGATGGCCCCCTACCGCCGCGTGCGCGACGAGATTCGCCGCTTCATCCAAACGCTGCCGGATTCCCTGACCAGGAGCCGCTGATGCCCGCCCTGCTGCGAAAATGTGCGGCCGAAGCCCTCGGCACTTTCGCCCTGGTGTTCGCAGGCACGGGCGCCCTCGTCATCGACGCGGTCTCCGGCGGAAAGGTCACCCACGTCGGCGTGGCTCTCACCTTCGGCCTCGTGGTGCTGGCGATGATCTACGCGGTCGGTGATATCTCCGGCGCGCACTTCAATCCCGCCGTGACCGCCGGCTTCTGGATCGCGGGCAAGCTCCCCGGCCGCACGGTCGCGCCCTATGCCGCCGCGCAGGCCCTTGGCGCCCTGGCAGCAAGCCTGTTGCTGCGCGCCATGTTCGGCACCGCCGGCAATCTCGGCGTCACCGCGCCTGCCGCCCACTGGGCACAGTCCTTCCTCCTCGAACTCCTGCTCACCGCCCTGCTGATGTTCGTGATCCTGCAGGTCTCCACCGGCCCCAAGGAAAGCGGCACGATGGCCGGCATCGCCGTCGGCGCGACCATCAGCCTAGAGGCGCTCTTCGCCGGCCCGATCTCGGGCGCCTCGATGAACCCCGCGCGCTCGCTGGCGCCCGCGCTCGTCTCCGGCCAGTGGGATTTCTGGTGGCTCTATGTGGCGGCGCCCCTGGCGGGGGCGGCCCTCGCGGTGCCCTGCTGGATGATCACGCGCGAACGCTGACCCAACCCCTTCCTTCAAAGGAGCAAACCATGTCGGACCTTCAGGAAATCGTGAAATCGAAGTACGGCGCGGTCGCCGTGAGCGGCCTCACCAACGCCGACGCCGGTGTGCAGGCCGTCGCCGAGGCCTTCGGCTACAGCGCCGCGGAACTCGCATCCATCCCCGCCGAAGCCAACATGGGCCTGAGCTGCGGCAACCCCATCGCCACCGCCAACCTCAAGCCCGGCGAAGTGATGGTCGATCTCGGCTCCGGCGGCGGCCTTGATGTCTTTCTCGCCGCACAAAAGGTCGGCTCTACCGGTAGGGCCATCGGCGTCGACATGACCGAGGCCATGGTCGAGCGCGCCCGCCGCGCCGTTACGGAAGCGGGCTATCCGAACGTGGAGTTCCGCCTCGGCACCATCGACCACCTGCCGATCGACGACCGCAGCGTCGACTGCATCACCAGCAACTGCGTGATCAATCTCGCCGCGGACAAATCCGCGGTCTTCCGCGAGATTTTTCGCGTCCTCAAGCCCGGCGGGCGCGTGGCGGTCAGCGACATCGCCCTCAAGCAGCAACTGCCGCCGGATCTTGCCAAAAGCGTGATGGCCTTCGTCGGCTGCATCGCCGGGGCCATCACGCTCGACGCCTATCGCGCGGGTCTCGAGGCCGCCGGCTTTGAGCACGTCGTCGTGGTCGACAGCGGCGCCGATCTCAACGCCTACACGAAGGTCAGCGGCCAGTCCGGCTGTTGCTCGCCCCCGATGGAACCCCGGAAGAACGTCTCGCTCACCGTGCAGGAGGAACCCTGCTGCGGCCCGGGCTGCTGCTCCCCGGCAGAGACCGCCGTGCATGAAGACCTCGCCGCGGTGCTCGGGAAATACGATGTGAACGCCTTCGCCGCCAGCGTGAAAGTGTTCGCCGTCAAACCCGCCTGAGCGACTTCGCCGCGTCCGCGGTAGGATAGACCCAGGCGTGTAAGGAGCGTGCGCATGGATGGTGGCGTCGAGGCGGAGCCGGAAGTCGATCCGGCCCAATGGCTGGGCATGTTCGAGCACGGCCAGCACGAAGCACTCTGCACCGCCTTCCTCGGCGTGCTGCAGTACTTCACAAAGAACTCCTTCGACACCCTCGGCGCCGGCAACCAGGCCTTCTTCGACACCTTCATGGAGCTGTTCCTGACCTTGATGGGACAGGAGCGATTCGTCATTCCGCCCCGCTTCGCGGCGACGATGATCGCCATGAACCCCACCATTTCGAACCTTGCCGCCATCTCCAGGTTCGCCACCACCGACCTCTGCCTGCAGCGCGTGCTCCCGCAGGACAACAACCTGATCAAGGTGCTGGCCCTGCTCTCGGCCCGCAACAAGATCCAGCTCGACCGCCAGGTCCTCCTCGACGCCGACGCCAACCTCGGCTCGCAGTGGTACGCCGAATACGCGGCCCTGGTCTCGCACGTCGCCGATCCCACCGTCGCCGAAAACCTGCGCCAGCATTTCCACTTCAGCCATCCCGGGCTCGTGGCCACCAACAAGGCCCCCTTCGTCCAGTATGGCTCGACCTATGTCGGCGACGATTGCGACCGGGCCATCAAGCCGGTCATGAACGCGTCTCTCCGCCGCTGGTTCGCCCAGGCCGGCGCCACGGTTCGCAACCGGCCGCGGGCGAACAAAATCGGCGTCGTCTCGGGCGTCTGGCAGGAGGGACATTCCGCCTATCGCATCGTGCGGGCGTTTCTCGAAGCCCTGCGTGGCTCTTACGACCTCACGCTTGTGCACCTGGGAGCCGAGCGCGACCGGGCGGAACACCTTTTCGACCGCGTGCTGCCCCTCGCCCCCATTCGCGGCGCCGCCGACCTCGCCCCGCTGCAGGACAACGAATTCTCCATGCTCATTTACCCCGAAGTCGGCATGCAGGCCGAAACCACCGTCCTCTCGAACCTGCGGATCGCCCCCATCCAACTCTGCCTCCTCGGCCATTCCGTCAGCACCTTCGGTTCACAAATCGATTACTTCGTCTCCGGCGCCGCCTGCGAAAC
>JBEHXY010000196.1:0-7441 GCA_048498455.1 Planctomycetota bacterium
ACCCCTTCGCCCGCGCCGCCTTTGAGAAGGCCGGGTTCCTGCCCACCTACCAGGAAATGATCCTGCCGCTGAACCCGCAAAAATAAGCGGTCCGGGTCAGCGCCTGCCGACCCGGGCCGCGGAGTTCTCGCGTCTTGTGCCCGACCTTACCGCCGGCGGCGCTTCCCCAGCAGCAGTCCGCCCAGCGCCAGCAGGCCCAGGCTCGCCGGCTCGGGAACCGCGGCCGCCGTGCCGTTGGAGGTGAGCGTCAGCGCCGGGCCGGCCAGCGTCGTGTTGGTGAGGCCGGCAAAGGTGGCCGCCGCGGTGGCGGTTTCGGGCGTAATGACCAGGCGGATGGTGCCGCTGGAATTCAACAGGGCCGCCAGCGCGCTCGAGGCGCCGGGCGCCAGGGTGCTGGTCGAGAAGGTGTCGACCGCGCCGGTCGCGGTGTTGCCCGTGGTGGTGAAGGCCAGTGTGCCCAGCAGCGTGAGCCCGCCGAAAGCCGAGAGGTTGGCCGCGTCCACGCCGCTGGGGGCGGTGGTGGCGCTGGTGTCGAAGATCAGCGAGCTGGTGCCGTCGTTCTTGATGCCGGCCGCGGAGCTGCCCGCGAGGTACACGTTGAGCGTGCCGGGCAGGGTGAAGGCGGCATCGCTTTCGGTGAGCGCCAGCGACAGCGCGCTGACGGCCGTGCTGCCGGTGATGCCGAAGCTGCCGCCGGAGAAGTCCATCACGCCATAGCTGGCGTTGGTCGTGTTCGAGGAACCTTCCACGTTGAAGAAGGACAGGTTCGACGTTCCCGCCCGCGGGCCGGCCGGCTTCACCGTGGAATTGTCCGAGGCCTTGACCGTCGCGGTCGCGGCCAGCGCCGTTCCGCCGCCCGCGGCCAACGCCGCCGCCATGCCAACCACTGCTGCTACTTTCATCACAACCTCCAAATAAAAACAGGGAAAGACCATGCATCGCGTGCATGCCGGACTATGCACCGGGTCCGACAACCTTGTGTGACCGTCAGATAAAGTTTCCGTGAGAGCGCTCCTGCGCTTCGCGGCTCTTCTCCCCTTCCCGTATCCTGCGCGGGGCAGAGCCCGCGCGCCTTGCGGCCGCGCGGGCCCCTTCAGCCTGCCTCACTCATACGGCATCCCCCGGCCCTCAACGGATCGACGGCGGGTTGCCGCCGATGCAATACTTCGCGCGGAAATCGGCCTGCGTGGTCACTTCGCTCATCTTCACGCTGCCGCCGCTGGGGATCCACAGGCTCGGATCGGCGCCGTCGAGCCCGTTCATCAGCTCCACGTGGCCATCAAAAAACGCCAGGTTGAACTTGTAGGACGCGAGCCCCACGTTCGGACGCTGCGTGCCATGCCGCATCGACACCGGCCGGCCATCGCCGTTGGTGCCCTTGTTGTAGGCGCGGGTGTTGGCGTCCCACGGGCCGTAGTCCTGGTCCATGCCGCCGACCGACGTGCTCGAGAGCCCGCCGTCGGTGGTCATCGCGAGGTAATTCGTTCCGCCGTTGAACCAGCGGCCGCCGTCGGCCATGTAGACCTTCTGCGAAACATTGCCCACGCGGTCGATCTTCGGCCGGTAGACCGCCGGCAGCGCCACCCAGTTCTGCGGGATCATGATCTGTCCCTGGAAGGAGCTCACGCTGGCGGAGCTGCTGTTGATGTTCTGAAAACAGGAGGCGGCGTTGTAGGAGATCATGCGGTGCACCGGAAAGTTCGGCCCGCCGGCGCCGGTGAAGGCCGTCGAGATGTACTGGTTTTCCGGGCAGATAAACGGCTTGTAGTTGTTGAACGCCATGAAGCGGTCGATGCGGTCGCTGGCGGTGCCGCCGGTGTTGAACTTCAGGCCCATCACCCTGGCGGTGGGGCTCATCCAGTCGTTGGCCTGGATCACCTCCGGCACGTTGGAAGCCACCGCGATGCCCGAGGCGAAGCCGCTGTAGTTGCCGGTGTACAGCCCGCTGCCGGTCGTCTGGGCGTTGCCCAGGATGGCCCCGTTCCACTCGGCGGCATAGACGTTCATCGCCTGCGACAGCGAGCGCAGGTTCGTGCCGCACACCGCCGTGCGGGCCATGCGCCGGGCGCCCGCCAGCGACGGCATCATGATGGCGATCAGCACCGCGATCACCGACACCACCACCAGCAATTCAATCAACGTAAAACCGCCGCGAACCATTTTCCTGGATTGCATCTCTAACCGTCCTGTCTCGGTAAAACACCCGCACCCGCAGGCGCGCTTTTCATCTTCACGCGCCGGATCCGTCCGGCAGCGCCACATCCATCGCCGCGCTCAACGGCTCGTCAGCCGCCGCTGCTCATATTCCGCTTTCGTCGGCGGGGCCTTGCTGGTGGGATCCGGCGCCGGGTTGCGGCCCACGACCAGCCGCCCGCAGTCCGGGCAGAACGTGGGACCTTCCACGCCGATGTCCATGTTCATCAGCACCGGCGTCGGCTCTTTCCTGGGCTTGCCGTCCTTCGTCCAGTAGCAAAGCTCCGCGGGGAAGCCGACCGTCTTTTTCGTGAAGGGCGACTTCACCGGCACCTGCATGCCCATCTCCAGCTTCTGCTGAAAAGGTTGCCTGGTCTCGGCGTCGACGAACCAGCGGGTGGAGTTGTCCGCGAGCTGCGTGGAACTTTGAAAATAGCTTCGCGCCTCCATCAACAGCGTCCCCGCCGCCAGCACGCACACGATTGCTGCAACCGTACCTTTCATGACGATCCATCCGTTCTGTAAAACAAAAGACGCAAGCTACCGGTGCGGCGTTATCTCTTGATATCCGCCGCATGAAGGTTGCGTGAACACGCACAGCCATCCGCTCAGATCAGCGGGACCACCGACGTGCAGAAATCAAAGGGAAGTTCGCCGCGCTGCGGAAAGCTCGCAGCCACTCTTCGCGCGGCAACGCGCATTTATACAACGATGCGCCTCAGGTCACCGCATCCAACGCAAAGTGAGTGCCCAAACACAATTGCCCCGCGCCGCTTTGCAAAAACTTGCACTTTCCCGCTGTTTTTGCGGCAAAATTCCGCTCCGACGCAGACGCGAATCCCCCCCGCGCCACCCGCCACCGCACAGTTCTTGTGCAAACGCCCTTCAACCGCACGCCCTTGCAGCACGCCCCGCGGCCGCGGTCCTCGCTTATCCCGGGGATGCGTGTATTTTTCGACGCGTGTTGAAACTGCAGCGCAGCGCGGCGAAGCTTCCTGCAACTTCATTCGCAGAGGGACAACCCATGGTCGCACCCTTCACGCCGCTAACGCTTCCGCAGTTCTCCGCAAAGTTCGTCGAAGCGCTGCAGGCCAGGCACCCGCAGCTCCCCGTGGAAATCATCAGCGATTCGGAACTCCGCATTCCCTCCGGCGATTCGCACAACACGATCTTCCTCGACAATGCCTACAAGACCTACCTCCAGGATCCGGAAGCCGAGCAGGACATCATCCACCGCTTTCTCGCATCCGTGGTCATGACCCGGGAGGATCGCCCGCTCGACCGCGAACGCATTGTGCCGGTGATCAAGGACGTGGCGTGGATCCAGGAAATCCAGGCCAGCATGGCCGCCCGTGGCAACGACAAGGCGATTCCCTTTGTCAGCGAGCCGTTCAACGATTCCCTGGTGATTGTGTATGCCCAGGACAACCCGGAGAACCTGGAGTACGTCACCCCCGATGCCCTGGCCAAGGCTCACCTGCAACCCAAGGACCTGCGGGCCCTCGCGTGCGCCAACCTCAAGCGGCTGATGCCCAGCTTTGAACTCCGCGGCGAGCCCGGCTTTTACATGGTGATGGCGGGCGGCACGTTCGAGGCCAGCCTGCTGCTGTTCGACGCCCTCTGGACGCCGGAATACTTCGAGGTGCAGGGCGATTTCGTGGTCGCGATCCCCTCGCGCGAATTGCTCTTCATCACCGGCAGCGAGAACCTCGAGAACGTGGAGCGCCTGCGGGAAATCGCCCGGGAAGCCCGCGCGGAGGCCGGCTATCCGCTGACCGATGAGCTCTTCATCCGCCGCGGCAACACCTTTGTGCCATTTCCCGAGTGACCCGCCGCCTCAGCGCCCCTTCCCCGTTTTCACCCCAATATCCTTGCGCCACTGCATTCCCTCAAAGCGAATCTTCCCGATCGCCTCGTGCGCCTTTTTCCGCGCATCCTCCAGCGTCTCGCCCAGCGCCGTCACCCCCAGCACCCGCCCGCCGCTGGTCACCAGCTTCCCGCCCGCCAGCGCCGTGCCCGCGTGGAACACCTGCACGTCCGCCACCTCCGCCGCCTCCTCCAGACCGAAAATCTCGACGCCCTTTTTCACCTGCTCGTCGGGCTTCCAGCCATAGCCTTCGCTCGCCAGCACCACGCACACCGCCACCCGCGGATCCCACCGCAGCTCCACCTCGTCCAGCTTCCCCTCGATCGTCGCCAGCATCACCTCCACCAGGTCGCTCTGCAGCCGCACCATCAACGCCTGGCACTCCGGATCCCCAAAGCGGGCGTTGAACTCCAGCACCTTCGGCCCGCCCGCCGTCAGCATCAGCCCCGTGTACAAAATCCCCCGGTACTCAATCTCGTTGCGCTTCAGCGAATCCATCAGCGGCACGATCACCTCGCGCTGCACCTTCTCCACCACGTTGTCCGTCAGCAGCGGCGCCGGCGAAAACGCCCCCATCCCGCCCGTGTTCGGACCCGTGTCCCCCTCCCCGATCCGCTTGTGATCCTGCGCCCCCTCCAGCAAGTACGCATGGCTCCCATCCACAAACGCCAGCAGCGAAATCTCCGGCCCGTCCAGCCGCTCCTCGATCACCACCGTGTTGCCCGCATCCCCGAAAATCTTCTTCTCCATGATGTCGCGCACCGCATCCAGCGCCTCCACCGGATCGGCACAAATCAGCACCCCCTTGCCCTTGGCCAGCCCCGCCGCCTTCACCACCAGCGGCTCCGTGCGCGTCTCGATAAACCCGATCGCCGCCTTCAGCGTCGTGAACACCCGCCCCTCTGCCGTGGGAATCGCCGCGTCGCGCATCATCTTTTTGGAAAACGCCTTGTCCGCCTCCAGCTGCGCCCCCGCCTTCGATGGCCCGAACGCCTTGATCCCCGCCTCCTTGAGCGCATCGACCAGCCCCAGCGCCAGCGGATCCTCCGGCCCCACCACCACCAGCCCCACCTCCAGGTCCTTGGCGATCCGCACGATCCCCGCCACGTCGCTGGCCTTCACCTCCACCAGCTCCCCCAACCCCTTCATCCCCGGATTCCCCGGCGCAATGTACAACGTCTCGCACAGCTTCGACTGCCGAATCTTCCACGCCAACGAATGCTCCCGCCCCCCGGACCCCACCAGCAAAATCTTCATCACGCAATTCCGTCGAAACGCACACCCCGGCAGCCGCACCAGCGACCATCCACCGAAGCCCCGCGATCATACCCCATCCCCCCCACCATTTCCCGCCTCCACCACGCCGGCACCGCCCCGACGATCCCGCTCATCCACCCCCTCGCGTCCCCGTCGCCGGCGCCGTGAAGGGCACCACCACCTCCCGCGCCTTCCCGAACCGCACCGACCACAGCAACGCCTCCGCCTCCCGCGCATCGGCGACCTTGCACTTCACCTGCATCATCAGCGACAAACGCGTCCCCTTCTCCAGATCCCCCAGGTACAGCCCCACGCCGCCGTCCCACCGCGCCAGTGTCCCCGCATGCCCACCCACCACCACCGCGCTCTTTTCGTACGTCGCCTCCTTAAAATCCCCACCATAGATCCCATAGTCAAAAGAAACCTCGAACCTGTCGCTGCGGTACTCCCCCACAAACGAATCGATCCCCTGCACCTGCTGATCCTTCAAATCCGCTGGTCCCCGAAACGTAAACACCCCCCTCGCGTCATACACCACCCACCCCGCCGGAACCTCCGGCCCCGCGCTCTGCCCACACCCCAAGAGCACCATCACAACCACCCCCCCACCCGCCCACAAGCGCCATCCCATCAAACACCTCCACCCCCTCAGATGCCCCCAGCGCGCAAAAGTTCCCCCCACGTTTCGCGTTTCGCGTTTCATGTTTCGCGTTTCCCGTTCGCGTTTCTATTTCCCCACCGCCCCCATCGCCTTCTCCGCATACCGCATCCCCGCCGCCACCCCCTGGGGCGCGATCGCATCAATCGCCCGCAGCTCCTCCTCACTCAACGTCACCAGCACCGCCTCCAGGTTCTCCTGCAGATACTTCACGCGCTTCGTCCCCGGTATCGCCACCACATCCTTCCCCTGCGCCAGCACCCACGCCAGCGCCAACTGCGTCGCCGTGCACCCCTTCCCCTTCGCCAGCTCCTCGATCTTTTTCACCAGCTCCAGGTTCTTCGCAAAATTCTCCCCCTGAAACCGCGGCGAATGCCGGCGATAATCATCCGCCGCCAGATCCTCAAACTTCCGAATCTG
Source organism: Planctomycetota bacterium (assembly GCA_048498455.1). Lineage (GTDB taxonomy): Bacteria > Planctomycetota > Phycisphaerae > WQYP01 > WQYP01 > CALCHA01. The sequence continues at coordinate 6,396 of JBEHXY010000196.1, forward strand.
CCCCGTCAAAAACCCCCGTCCCAGCGGCGCATACGCCACGAACCCCGTCCCCACCTCCCGGCACGCCTGCAAAATCCCCTCCTCCACATCCCGCGTCCACAACGAATACTCCGTCTGCAACGCCGCGATCGGATGCACCTTCGCCGCCCGCCGCAGCGTCGCCGGCGCCGCCTCCGACATCCCCAGGTGCTTCACCTTCCCCGCCTCCACCAGCTCCTTCATCGCCCCGATCGTCTCCTCGATCGGCACCTTCGTGTCCACGCGGTGCTGGTAATACAGATCAATCGTCTCCAGCCCCAGCCGCCGCAAACTCGCGTCGCAACAATCCTTCACATAGGCCGCATCCCCGCGCACCCCCAGGAAACTCCCATCCGCCGCCCGCACATTCCCAAACTTCGTCGCCACCACCACGCTCTCCCGCCGCCCGCCCTTCCACTCCTTGAGCGCCCGCCCCACCAGCTCCTCGTTCGCCCCGCGCCCATACGCATCCGCCGTGTCCAGCATCGTCACCCCCCCATCCAGCGCCGCATGAATCGTCCGCACGCTCTCCGCATCATCCCGCCCCGCATAAAAATCCGACATCCCCATGCACCCCAGCCCCAACTCCGAAACAATCACCCCCTGCGTCCCCAGCGTGCGCTTTTCCATGACAACCTCCCAAAAAAGACCCCGTCATCCTAGCCACCCCCGCCATCCCCGTCCCCTCCCGCTAAACCCTTCGTGCCCTTCCCCCCTTCGCGCCTTCGTGCTCCTCCCGCCGCCGCCGGCAAAAAAAGAACGGGCCAGCCGCAGCCAGCCCGTTTCGCGTTTCGCGTTTCATGTTTCGCGTTTCCCGTTCGCGTTTCTATTTCCCCACCGCACCCATCGCCTTCTCCGCATACCGCATCCCCGCCGCCACCCCCTGGGGCGCGATCGCATCAATCGCCCGCAGCTCCTCCTCCGATAGTGTCACCAGCACCGCCTCCAGGTTCTCCTGCAGATACTTCACGCGCTTCGTCCCCGGTATCGCCACCACATCCTTCCCCTGCGCCAGCACCCACGCCAGC
>JBEHXY010000197.1:0-7402 GCA_048498455.1 Planctomycetota bacterium
AAAGAAAGGCGGCGGGCCTTTCGACCCGCCGCCTTTAACGTTCTCGTGACGCTTTCATGCTGCGTCCATGTTGCTCCTGCTCAATTGCCCCGGCCTGCGGGGGCCGCTGCCGCCGACCACAGGGGCTGGATCGGCTGGAGCGGCGTCTCCACCATGTTGCGTACGCCGGAAATGCTCGCATCCGCGGGTGCATGCCCAAGCTCCAGGACCGTGATCTCGTTCGGTCCCGCCTTCTCCCACACGCTCGGCAAATAGATGGCCCGTGAAGCGCCCACTTCCCAGTACCGCCCCAGGTTATGCCCATTCACCCACACCACTCCGAAATGAAACTTGCTCATGTCCAGGTACGTCTCGCCCTTTTCCGCCAGCGTGAACGTCCCCGAATAAAACGTTGGCCCTGCGCCCTGTGACACCTTTGTCGACGGGGGCAACTGCGCCGGATCCTCCAGCGGCAGCGTGTAAATCTTCCATCCGGTGATCGCGGTTCCGTTCAGCGATGGATTCGTGATCAGCCCCTTTCGCTCATTGTCGCCGCTGCGTATCAAACTGTTGCGACCCAGGTTGTGCACCAGGATATCCAGCGTGCAGGGCCCGCTCACATCGACCGTCAGCCCTCCGCCGCCGGCGCCCGGAGCCGCCGGTCCGCCGCGTGCCCCGCCCCGCCCTCCGCGCCCGCCCACCCCGCTGAACTTGTCGGCGATCACCTTGCCATTCACCATAATCGTGATGTAATCCCGCCCCTGGCCCGAATCGAGGGTCCCCTTGAGCCCGTCGGGAAACTCCTTGCGATAATCAATGAACCCGTAATTCTGATCGAAATTCTCCATCGGCGCTACGTTCTCGCTGTCGATGGCTTTCGCCGGCAGCCGATCCACCAGTTCCGCCCCCGCCTTCAAGGTGAAACTGGGAATCTCGATCACCTTGGGATCGCCAGGAATCGGCGGCAGCGTGAGATCCAGGTACTTCACGTACAGGTCCCGCAGCGCCCGGTACTTCGGCGTGATCCGCCCCAGTTCATCCACCGGTGCATCGTAGTCATAGCTCGTCGTCACCGGCCGGTTATTACTCGGGCCCGCCATGAACCCGAAATTCGTCCCCCCGTCGAACAGGTAAAGACACCAGGACAAATCCGGGCGTCCGCTCGCATCCTTATGATCGAACAGGAACTGAATCCGTTTGATCTGCGTATCGATGTCCACCTTCGGCGATTTGCCCTGCGGACTGCCCCACGCCGGGAACCACCCCGTGTACACCTCCGGCGAAAACACCGGATACCCTGTCTTCTCGGTCACAGCGATCGACTGGTCATACCGCATTTGGAAGCGGTCATTGGGATCAAACCCGTTGTAGCCCCGAAGGACGTTGGGCAAGTAGTCCATCGTCGTCCAGGGTCCGCCCGAGGGATCGCACGTCATCAACTGCCCGTCGAAACCCGCCGCGACGTACAGCGACTGCATTTCCCGCAGGTAATCATCCATGCGCTGGTATTCATTCTCGATCTGCGTCATCAGGATGGGCCCGCCATGCGACACCTGCAGGTCCGCCAGCTGCTTACTGATCTGCTCGACATACGCTTTGCAGTACTTCATGAACTGCGGCTCGTTGGAACGGATCCGTAATCCCTCGTGCTTCAGAAGCCACGCCGGCAGTCCCCCGAAGTCGATCTCTCCGCACACGTAAGGCCCGGACCGCAGGATCACCCACATGCCATTGTCCTGGCACAACTTCACAAACCGCCGGATGTCCGTCTGGTCCTTGAAAACAAAGTTCCCCTCGGTTGGCTCGATCTCGTTCCAGAACACGTACACACTCACCGTGTTCAACCCCATCGCCTTGGCCTTCTTGATCCGGTCCTCCCAGAATTCCGCAGGAATCCGCCCCGGATGGATCTCTCCGGCGAAGACCCGCATCGCCGTCTTGTCCACCCAGAACTGCCGGTCATGCAGCGCAAAAACGTGCGGTTTCCCATCGGGTTCGGGCGCATTGGCCGCGAACACCGGCGCCGCCAGGGATACAACAAACGCAAGAACGCCAGCGTATTTCATCATCCGCGACTTCCAGTAATGGGCCTGTGGAACAGAGGAAAGGAAGCTTATGGTAACCACGCCGGGAGTTGGTTCAAGAGAATTTGCCGCTTCCATAAAGGAGAGTCGCGCCTCCGCGCGACGAACGTTGCCTTCGCTTCCGCCTCGAGCGGATTCCGATCCGGGCATCCAACAGTGCGGGAGTTTTTGAGTTCACAACAATAATGTGGCCGCCATATCGTTTCCCTTCATGCAATGTCGATTCATGTCTTGCCTTGAGGTTTGCGATGCGAAATGCACGGTGGCTGCTGGCGGCTGCGGTACTGATGGCCCGTCCCGCGTTTTCGGCCGAGCTCGTGAAGGTCACAGGCCTCCAGGTTGAACATGCCGACCATCCCACCGGCATTGGCATCACCGCCCCCCGCTTCTCCTGGAAAATCCTCTCCGATCACCCCGGGGCTAAACAAACCGCTTACGAAATCATCGCCACCCCCACGCTGCTAGCAAACGTCGACGCAGCCGCCACGCCCGCCCCCCTCTGGTCCTCCGGCAAAGTCGCCTCCGACCAATCCGTCCTCGTCCCCTGGGGCGGCAAACCTCTCGACTCCCGGGCCGACGTCGAATGGAAAGTCCGCATCTGGGATGAGACCGGCACCGCCACCGACTGGTCCACCCCCGCCTTCTTTGAGCTCGGCATCCTGGACCCCGCCAAGGACTGGAAGGGCCAGTGGATCACCTCCGAACTCCCCCGCGTCGACATGATGGCCGAGCCTCTCGCCAAGACCAACTGGATTTCGGGCGGCGCCGCCGCCAACCAGGCCACGGGCATCCGCAAAATCATCGAACTCCCCGAAGGCGCCAAAGTCCTCAGCGCCACCGTCGACGCCAACGCCGACGGCCTGATCTCCCTCTACGTGAACGGCAACGCCATCCACCAGGGCCCCTCCAGTCACACCGCCCCCTTCCACGGCGACTTTGTCAACGACCTCAAGCCCGGCAAAAACACCATCGCCCTCTTCTCCCTCGCCGTCCGCCGCCCCACGCCCCAGGACCAGCGCAACGCCATCGCTGCACGCGTGAACATCGAGCTCGCCGATGGTCAGCACATGGAAGCGATCACCAACGACCGCTGGAAAGCCACCGTCGCCCCGCAAGGCAACGACTGGTACTCCCCCAGCTTCGATGACTCCTCCTGGCCTGCCGCCACCGTCCTCGGCGGCTACGACCCCACCAAGGTCGCCCCGTCCGCTGACAGCACCCTCGGACCCGGCCGTTACATGCGCCGCGCCTTCTTCGTCGCCAAGCCCGTCGCCAAGGCCCGCCTTTATTACACTGCCCTTGGGACCTGCGAACCCGCCATCAACGGCAAACGCATCAATGACCATCTCCTCGATCCGGGTTGGACCGAATACTCCAAGCGCACGATGGTCCGCGAACAGGATGTCACCTCCCTCATTGCCCAGGGGCCCAACGCCGTTGGCGTGGTCCTTGCCGACGGCTGGTTCGCCGGCCGCGTCGGTTGGGCCGGGCTTGCTCAGTATTCCCAGATCAGCCGCCGCCCCCTCTTCAACGCCCAGCTCGAAATCACCTACACCGATGGCACCACCGACACCATCGCCACGGACGCATCCTGGGTATCCGGCGACGGTCAGATCGTCGGCAGTGATCAGCAACTGGGCGAAATCATCGACGACCGCAAACCCGGACTCGAAGCAAGCATGGTCGCCGACTTTGACGCCGCCCAGTGGAAGCCCGTCGTCGTCGACACCAACATCAAGGTCCCCCTCACCCCCTCCGTCGGCCCTCCCGTGACCGTCTTCACCGAGCTCAAACCAGCCAAGATCAACCGCTTCGGCAACACCTTCGTCGTCGACTTCGGCCAGAACATGGTCGGCCACGTGAAGTTCACCGCGGCGGGCAAGGCAGGCGATGAAATCACGGTCAGCCACGGCGAAATGCTCAATGCCGACGGCACCATCTACAACGAAAATCTGCGGCAGGCGATTTCCCTGGATAAGTTCATTCTCAAGGGCGGACCCGCCGAAACGCTCGAGCCTCAGTTCACGTTCCATGGATTCCGCTATGCACAAATCACCGGATTCCCGGGGGAGCTCACCGCCGACAACATCAAGGCGGTCGTCATCAGCTCCGATTGCCCCACCACCGGCACTTTCGAATGCTCCAACCAGGACGTGAACCGCCTCTACCAGAACACCGTCTGGGGAATGCGCAGCAACTACATTTCTGTCCCGACCGACTGCCCCCAACGCGACGAACGCATGGGATGGATGGGTGATGCCCAGGTCTTCGCCCCCACCGCCGCACGCCACGCCGATGTCTCCGGCTTCTTTATGAAGTGGATGCAGGACGTCAATGACGGCCAGAATGCCAACGGCTCGTTCAACAACGTCAACCCGCGCGCACGGGAAACCCAGTCCTATCCGGTCTGGGCCGACGCCGGCGTCGTCATCCCCTGGACCATGTACACCACCTATGGCGACCCGGCCTTCCTCGCCATCAACTATCCCAACATGCAGCGCTACGTCGATTACGAGGAACGCACCTACACCAATTTGATGCCCACCGGCGGCGTCGGCGATCACCTCGCCCCGACCGGCCCGCGCGGCGGTCGCGGTGGCGCGCGCCAGGGCGCTTCACTGCCCCTCGCCGACGGCACCTACCTCGCCGCCGCTCCCGCTCCTGCCCCCGCTCCTGGCGGCGCCGCTCCCCGCGCCGGTGGTCGTGGCTTCGGCCGCGGTGCTCCCGGTGGGGGGGGTGGCTTCGGTGGACCCAGTGTCACCACGATCGTCGATACCGCTTACTTCGCCCGCTGCGCCTGGATCGTCTCGCAATCCGCCACGATTCTCGGCAAGCCCGACGACGCCAAAAAATACGATGATCTCTACCACCGCATCTGCGACACCTTCACTAAAAACTTCGTCCAGCCCGACGGCACCATGCCCGCCGGATCGCAGACCACCTATTGCCTGGCATTGGAATTCAACCTCGTGCCCCAGGAAATGCGACCCATGCTCCTCAAGCATCTCACCGACGACATCGATCAACGCGAACATCTCTCCACCGGCTTCGTCGGCGTCGGCTTCATCAACCTCGTCCTCGGCCAGCACGGCCGCAGCGATGAAGCCTACAAGCTCCTCCTCACCGACTCCTATCCCAGCTGGCTCTATGAGGTGAAAAACGGCGCCACCACCATGTGGGAACGTTGGGACGGCTGGACCGAAACCGGCGGGTTCCAGGCTTCCTCGATGAACTCCTTCAACCATTATTCCTTCGGTGGCGTCGGCCGCTGGATGTACGAAGGCATGATCGGTATCACGCTCGACGAATCCCACCCCGGCTACCAACAGTTCCTTCTCCAGCCCGAGTTCTCCAGCGCTCTCACTTACGCCAAAGGATCCATCGAGTCCCCCTACGGAAAAATCTCCTCCTCCTGGCGTGTCGAAGGCGACAACCTTCTCTACGACGTGACCGTTCCCCCCAATTCCAGTGCCGTCATGACCCTCCCCGTTTCCGCCGCGAACCTGAAGTCCACCGGTGCTCCCACCGGCAAAATGGATGAAAAGGAGGGCCAGGTGACCGTTGCCCTCTCCGCGGGCACCTACCACTTCACGATGCCCAAGAGCGTCGCGAAATAGAGCAGGCCCGCAGGACAGCGAGCGTCCGATATTGAGCGAATGCAACGCTCGACACCGGCAGACCAACCCATGATGCGCCTCGGTAAGAACTTGTTGACCGCCAGCAGCGGCATGCAAGAATTGCCGCTCCACGGTTGCTGATGGGTCGGTTAAGATCAGCCTCCCATCGACAGCCACATCACGATCGATGCGAACCCTGAACGTCGACAATTCGGTCTCCACTCTTGAGGATTCCCGCCATGCGCTGCAACCTCCTCACCGCCGCCGTCCTCGCCGCTGCGTCCCTCCTGGCCGTCGCCGGTTGCGGCAATTCCGCCGACGCCGGCCCCAAAAAAATTCGCATGGCCAGCATCATCTTTCAGGAAGATGAGTTCTTCCACCTCATCCAGCTCGGCGTCAGGGACGTGGCTGGCAAGAGCAATGTCGAACTTCTCGAAGGCTCCAGCGGCAACAAGCCCGACGAGGAATTCCGCCTTGTGCAGACCTACACCAATCAAAAGGTCGACGCCGTTCTCATCTCCCCGCTCAGCGCCACCGGCTCCGTCGCCGCCCTCAAGCAAGCCCACGACGCCGGCATTGTCGTGGTGACCAACAACACCTCCCTCGCCGCCAATTTCCCCGCTGGCGACATCGAATGCTCCGCCGCCGATCTCGGCGATCAAACCGGCAAAGCCGCCAAGGCGTACATCGAGAAAAACCTCGGCGGAAAGGCCAGGATCGCCATTCTTGCTTTCAAGAGCCAGGTCGCCGAGCAAAGCGATGCCCGCGTCAACGGCTTCAAGAAGCAGGTGACCAGCCTTCCCGGCGTCACCATCGTCGCCGAGCAGGACGCCTGGCTCAGCGACATGGCCGTCAAGAAAACCGGCGATATCCTCACCGCGAATCCCGATGTCGACATCTTCTATGGCGCCAACGAGGGCGGCACCGTCGGCGCGGTTCTCGCCGTCAAAAACGCTGGAAAGGCGGGAAAAATTGCCGTCTTCGGCACCGATGTCAGCGCCCAGTCCCTTACCTTCCTGCAATCCCCAGACAACATCCTCCAAGCCATCACCGCCCAGAAGCCTTTTGAAATGGGCCAGAAGTCGGTCGAAATCGCTCTCAAGGTCATCAACAAGGAAGCCGTCGACAAAAAGGTCGTGCTCAACGGCATGCTCCTCTCCCGCACCGATCCCGCCGCCGTCGTCGCTTACGAAAAGCAGTTCAAGGCCTGGACTCGCGGCGAATAAGGAGCCACGTGCTGCAGGTCCAGAACATCCGCAAGGAATTTCCCGGCACCGTCGCCCTCGATGACGTCTCCATGACCTTCGAGGCCGGAAAGGTCTGCGCGCTGCTGGGTAAAAACGGCGCCGGCAAAAGCACCCTCGTTAAAATCCTCTCCGGCGCCCAGCAGCCCACCTCCGGCAGCCTCGCCGTTGACGGCGCGCCGGTCGTCCTCCACTCCACCCGTGACGCCTTCCGTCTCGGCATCGCCACCGTGTACCAGGAACTCTCCCTGGTTCCCGGACTCACTGTCGCCGAAAACGTCCTGCTCGGCCGCATGCCGCGCAAGGGCTGGCTCATCGACTGGCGCGCCGCCCGCGCCGCTGCTGCAAAACTCTTCGCCGACATGGGCGCCCACATCGACGTCAACCGCGCCGTCGGCGAGCTCGGCGTGGCGCAGCAGCAGGTCGTCGAAATCGCCAAGGCCATGTCCTTCAACCCCCGCGTCCTCATGCTCGACGA
>JBEHXY010000198.1:0-7367 GCA_048498455.1 Planctomycetota bacterium
TTTTTTTGCGCGTAAAAAGGGCTCCGGCAGATTTTGGTTGCCGGAGCCCGCTCACCTCAGAGTCCCGTCCCCTCCCGAGTGGGGGAATCACCCCCCGAAGGAAGAGTGGCCTTAGCGTTCAGAGGCGACGTTGGTGTCATTGAAGGCCTGGAGAACGTGGAAGGCGGAGAGCTTGTAGGCGTCGTTGATGTTGGCGGGCCAGGTGGATTTCTGGTCGTCGAGCATCTGGACGTGACGGACGAGGTTGTCCTTGAGCTGCTGGGCGGAGAGCTGGTCCTGGATATCCATGCGCCAGGCGCTGGCAGCGCCGCCTTCGTTGTTGAAGTGGAGGACGACGGGGGAACCGGCGGCGGGGGTGGTGTTGGAGGAGGCGAGGTCTTCGCGGGTGACGGTGGTGACGGAGCGGTCGGTGTTGGCGGATTGGCCGGTCACGACGCCGGGGTTGGCCATCGTATCATTTCCGCGGACCACGGAGTTGGAGTTGTTGCCACTGGAGGCGGGGCCGGTGCGGTTGCCGAGGGTGGAGGCGGAGTTGTCGCTGGCGCTCAAGGCACCGTTGCGGTTGGACTGGGTGAGATCGTTGGTGGCGAGCTGACGATCGGCCGGGGCGCCGGTGTTGAGGTTGTTGTTGTTGATGGTGGCGCCGCTGTTCATGTTGGCACCGCTGTTCATGTTGGTGCTGGAGGTGGAGCCGATGGCGCTGCGGGAGATGTCATTGGAGGTGGTCATGTGGGTGCTGTCGGTGGATCCGGCGACACCGGGGTTGGCGGTGGGATCGTTGCCACGGACGACGGAGTTGGAGTTATTGCCGCTGGAAGCGGGTCCGGTGCGGTTGCCCAGCGTGGTGGAGCTGCTGTCTGCGGCGCTCAAGGCACCGTTGCGATTGGACTGGGTGAGGTCGGTGGAGTTGAGTTGGCGATCGGCGGGCGCGCCGGTGTTGAGGTTGTTGTTGTTGATGGTGCCGCTGGCGATGGCCTGATCGTGCGCGGCGTTCATGTTGGCCGAGGAGTTGATGTCGGTGGTGGAGGAAGCGCCGACGGCGGTGCTGTTGGAGGAGCCGGCGATGCCGGGGTTGGCCATGGGGTCGTTTCCACGGACGACGGAGTTGGAGTTATTGCCGCTGGAGGCGGGGCCGGTGCGGTTGCCGAGGGTGGTGGAGGAGCCGTCAGCGGCGCTAAGGGCGCCGTTGCGGTTGGACTGGGTGAGGTCGGTGGAATTGAGCTGGCGGTCAGCGGGGGCGCCGGTCATTCCGGTGGAGTTGACGGAGGTTTGTCCGGAAGCGGACATGTTGGACGAGGAGTTCAGGTTGGAGGAGGAGGAGGAGAGGTTGCTGGAGGAGTTGATGGTGCTTCCGGAATTGATGCTGCTCGAGGAGTTGAGCGAGGCGCGGGAGGTGTCGTTGAGGGAGACGGTGACGGACTTGCCATCCTGACCGCCGTAGACGAGGGCATCGCGGAAGTTTTCGGGTTTGGCGTCGAAGTCCTGGCCATATTTGGCGCGGAAATCCTGACGGAACTGGGTGATGACGCGGTTGAGGTCATCGCTGTTGACGTTGGAGGCGTTGGAGAAGCGGGTCTGGTCGGCCTGGACGAGGGACTGGTGGATGTTGTCGAAGTGGTTGGGGGTGAGGGCGTCGTTGACGAGCCGTGCCAGGGCCATGCGGGCTTCACGGGAGGTGGTTTCGTCGGCCTGGGTGTTGCCGAGACGTTGGAGGCGATCGCCGGCGCGGTCAGCGGAGCGGTCGAGTTGGGCGGCGGCCGAGTTGGCGCCGCTGGTGTCGAGGTTGTCGGCGGCAAAGGTGGTGGCGCCGGTGACAGCGATGGTGGCCGCGAGCACGTAGATGTTGAAGCGATTCATAAAGCCTCCTGTTGGTTCCGCAGAAAAAAATTTGAAAAAGCGCCCAACGACAACGGTGTCGTGGGAAGGTGAATATGCATTAATGCAAAGGTTGTTCCTCGCGGCGTTTTCGTGGTTATTTGCGGAGAAAAAGGGGGTTGGCGCTGCGGGGCCGGGGGCGGGGAGGCGGCGCTGGGGCGGCAGTTTCGCGGCGGGGATGCGGGGCTTTTTTCGAAGGGTGCGGTAGAATGCGGCACTCTTTTTGAGGAACGATGGTCGACGCCTTTGCACAACCTCCGCACGATTCGCACCGGCTGCCCAAGCGGGCGCCGCGGCGGGTGCGCCGGGAGCACGAGCGGCTGGCGCGGCTGGATCAACTGGCGGAGATGGGGAAGCTGGCGGCGGGGTTGGCGCACGAGTTGAAGAATCCGCTGTCGACGTTGAAGCTGAATCTGCAACTGCTGGAGGAGGACCTGGCGGGGTTGGCGGAGGCGGCGGCGGGGGAGGTGCGTCCGCGGTCGCTGGCGCGGATAGCGACGTTGAAGAAGGAAGCGGATCGCCTGCGGCACACGCTGGACGATTTTCTGAGGTTTGCGGGGCGGATCGAGCTGCGGACCTCGCCGGTGCCGCTGAACCGGGTGGTGGAGGAGCTGATGGATTTCATTCATCCGCAGGCGCAGGCGCACAAGATCCGGGTGTTGACGGCGCTGGCGCCGGAGAACCCGGTGTGCCCGCTGGATGAGAATCTGTTCAAGCAGGCGTTGTTGAACCTGCTGCTCAACGCGATCCAGGCGATGCCGCCGGAGTGTTGCCAGGAGCGCGGTGCGGAGCTGCTGGTGCGGACGCTGGTGAGCCAGTCGAGTTATGGGGGGCAGGCGATTTTGTACGTGTCGGACACGGGGGTGGGGATTCCGAAGGAGCATTTGCCGCACATATTTGATGCGTATTTCACGACAAAGAAGGGTGGCACGGGGCTGGGGCTGCCGACGACGCGGCGGATCATCGAAGAGCATCACGGGATGATCTCGGTGCAATCGGAGCCGGGGCGGGGTACGAGTTTTCGGGTGGAGCTGCCGCTGGCGGAGGCGGGGCCGGGGGCGGGTGGTTCAGGATCTGCGGTTCATTCGTGAGTTGTGGTTGATGGCGAACAGTGCGCGCGAGTTGGCGTTTCGGACCTTGTCGAAGTGGTCGGTGGTGAGCGAGCCGCCGTTTCTGCCGGAGCGGACGGATACGGAGTGGCAGGCGCTTCCGGGTCGTGACCGGGCGTTTGCATACGATGTGCTGACGGGGGTGTTGCGGTGGCGGGGGATGCTGGACGTGGTGATCGGATCGCGGTTGCGGCAGCCGCTGGAGTCGCTGGATCTGCCGGTGCGGGCGCTGTTGTGGATGGGGGCGTACCAGCTGTTGCTGCAGGGGGGGACGGCCGCGTATGCGGCGGTGGATTCGACGGTGGATTTGTCGAAGACGATGCGTTCGACGGCGAAGGCGGGGGGGCTGATCAATGCGGTGCTGCGGGGGATCACGCGGCTGCGTCCGGAGAAGGGGCGGCTGGGGGATTTTCGAAATTCGCGGCGGGCGGTGCCGGTGGATTTTGAGACGGCGCTGACATTCAACGCGGATTTGTTTGTGAACCCGCATGCGGCGACGGATGTGTACCTGGCGCAGACGTTGAGCCATCCAGTGGCGTATGTGAAGCACCTGCGCGGGTTGTTCGGGGATGCGCGGGCGGCGGAGATTCTTCTGCGGGATAATCTGCGGCCGCCGATCACGATGCGGGTGGATGCGGAGACGCTGGATGCGCCGGCAAGCGCGGGGCTGCTGGCGCATGGGGAGGCGGCGCGGTTTGTGGTGGCGGGGGAGGGGTGGAATTCGGCGGTGGAGTCGCTGGTGGCAAAGGGGGTGTTGTCGCCGCAGGATCCGACGGCGGCGAAGCCGGTGCGGTTTGTGGCGGGGATGGAGGGGGCGAAGCCGAAGCGGATTTTGGATTTGTGCGCGGGCCTGGGGACAAAATCGATGCAGCTGGCGCGGGCGTTTCCGGAGGCGCAGGTGACGGCGACGGACATCGACCATCCGAAGCTGTCGCGGCTGGAGGCGCGGGCGAAGCAGGTGAAGCAATTGAACGTGAGCATCCTGGGGCCTGCGGAGATGATTGCGACGGCGGAGAAGTACGACGTGGTGCTGGTGGATGTGCCCTGCTCGAACAGCGGGGTGATGAGCAAGCGGGTGCAATCGCGGTGGCGGTGGCCATCGCTGGATCACGCGGCGCTGCATGCGCTGCAGGGAAAGCTTTTGGCGCAGGGTGCCGAGAAAGTGGCGGCGGGGGGGCGGCTGGTGTATTCGACGTGTTCGATCGATCCGGCGGAGAATGAGGCGATCGCGCGGGGGTTTGTGGCGGGGCAGGGGGGACGGTTTCGGGTGGTGCACGAGGAGGCGACGGCGCCCTCGTTGTCGTCGGCGGTGCAGATGGCGCACGACGGCGGGTATTTCTGTGTGATGGCGGAAGGGGCGGGGTCGGCTTTTTCAGAGGGGGTTTAAGGTCGAGTTGAGCGGATGGTGAAAGGTTTTGAAATTTAGTTGTGCATTTCGCACAGGTGCGTCGATAATTCTCAGGCTTCCATTCACCTGCTAAGGGGATCATGTGCTTTTGGCAGAGAGTTCCACCGGACGTACGGGCGTGAAGAATCGCACGTTGATCGTCGAAGACGACGTCTCGAGCCGGAATGCCCTGTCGAGCATCTTGAACATCCTGGGGCACGAGGTGAAGACGGCGGCGACGGTGGGGGATGCGTTGCTGCAGCTGGATGACCTGCCGGATGAAGCGCTGCCGGGGACGGTGCTGCTGGACCTGATGCTGCCGGATGGGAACGGGATGGAGGTGCTGCGGCAGATACGTGCGCAGCAGTTGCCGGTGCGGGTGGCGATCCTGACGGGCGCGGATTTACCGATGATCGAGGAAGCGCGGAAATTGCAGCCGGATGCGGTGTTCACCAAGCCGGTGGACGCGTCGCGGTTGTTGCAGTGGCTGCACGAGGTTCCCTGACGGGGGAGTGGGAAGGGGGAGATCAGGCCCGCGGCAGCTTTTCCATCACGGCGAGGAGGATGGAGGGCTTGTCGAGGTTGTAGTCGGCGCCATAGCGGACGGGGGTGAGCTTTTCGAGGCGTCCGGCATCGCCGATGTGATAGACCCAGGGGGGCATCACCATGCAGCGGCGGCGGGCGAGGGTTTCGAGGAATTCCATATCATCGATGTCGGAAGGCTGCTGGCCATTGGCCATGGCTTTGAGTTGATCCCGACCAAGACCATGCGGATGATCGACGGCACGCATCGTTATTCCCTCAATCAAAGGCAAAGCAACTCCACCACAAGGCCACTAGATACGAACATGGGGGCAATTGCCAGCATATTTTCCGATTTTTTCGGACGTTGGGGCGATTTTGTGGGGATCTAGCTCGTCTCTTCATGGATTCCAGCAGGCTCTGTATGATCAGCGGCCCTGCAGTGGATTTCTGAAGGAAGGAGCATTTATGGAACTGGGAAATTTTCTGGCGAGCGCTCTGGAGGGCAGCACGGGGCTGCTGAAGATGACGCTGGCGGACATGTCGGAGGCGGAACTGCGCGAGCGGCCTGCGGAGAACGCGAACACGCCGAACTGGCAGATCGGGCATGTGATGAACGCGCAGGCGTTTCTGCTGGCGGAGTGCGGCGCGCCGGCGTTTACGTTTCCGGCAGGATTCCAGGAAGCGTACGGCGGGAAAGGTGCGACCGGGGCGGCGGGGCTTGGGAAGCAGGAACTGCTGGAATTGTTTGACCGGGTGAACGGGGCGGGGGCGGCGTGGGTGCGGACGCTGTCGGCCGAGCAACTGGCGGCGCCGACGCCGGAGAAGTACCGGGGTTTTGCGCCGACGGTGGCGGCGATGGTCAACATGATGCCGATGCATGTGGCGATGCACCTGGGGCAGATCCAGGTGTTGCGGCGGAAGCTGGGGAAGCCGGTTCTGTTTTAAGGGGAGCGGGGCGATTCTTGTGCGATCGACGTCCGATGGCCGGTGGGAGCGCCGGCCGTCTGGCGGTGCGCGCGCGGCCGCGGCTAACTCTTTGTTTCGCCGGTTCAGAGATTACTGGTTGAGCGCGTAGCGGGTGACGGCGGCGTCGACGACGGTGTCTTCCATGCTGGCGAGGTTTTCGACGGGGGTGGCTTCCTGGAGTTTCTGGAGGAACTGCTTCCAGAGCTCGGTGCGCTGCTGCTGCTGGAGTTTTTCGACGATGTCCTTCTGGGCCTCGGCGAAGGTGACCTGGTGGGCTTCCTGCTTGTCGCCGACCTTGACGACCATGACGAGGGACTGCATGGGGTCGGGGTCGCGGACGAGCTGCGGTTCGCCGACGGTGTTGGCGGGGAGGGAGAAGATGTAATTTTCGAGGGCCTGGTTGGGCATGGAGCCGCGTTTGACGTGGGGGTAGCGGCCGCCGAAGTTTTTGCGTTCATCGGCGGAGTTGTCCTCGGCGAGGGTGGCGAAGTCTTCGCCTTTTTTGAGGCGGTCGATGATGTTTCGGGCGGCGGCCATGGCCTGTTTTTCAGCTTCCGCGACCTGTGCGGGGGTGGGTTTTTTGAGGTAAGCGCCGCGGGTGCCGTCGGTGGTGGGCTCGCGGAGCCAGCGGGCGATGGGGATGGAGATGTTGAAGAGTTCGAGCTCGGGCTCCTGCTGCCACTTTTTGGGATCGCGCTGGTAGGCGTCGACGACCATCTGGCGGGTGACGACGATCTTGGGGAGGAGCTCTTTACGCATGTAGAGTTCGCGGGTGAGCTGGCGACGGCCGTAATCGAGCTCCTTGTCGACGGAGGAGCCCTTGGCGCGGAGGTCCTGGTCGGCGAGGGCGCGGGAGCCGCCATGTTTGGCGAGGAGGTCGTGGAGCTGCATGCGCAGGATGATGTCGATCTGGGTTTTTTCCGACTCGGTGAGGGAGGCCTTGGCCTTGGAACCGAGCATGATGTCGAAGAGGTAATTCTGGAGCTGGGTATGGATGGCAGGGCGGGCGTTGTTGCGGAAATCGGAGGGGCCGCGGGAGCGGGCGGCCATCTGCTGGAGCTGGTCATCGATGGGTCGGAGGATGTCATCGACGAAGATCGGTTCTGCGTTGGCGAAGCCGGCGAGGGCGTTGACGGTCATAGCCTGCTGGGAGCGGGCTCCGGCGGTGGCGGAAGGGGCATCGGGAGCGGGGGCGCCGGGGGGTGCGACTTCCTGGGCCGAGGCGGCGGCGAAAGCGGCCAGAAGGGTCAATGGGCAGACCATCCGCGAGAGGGTGTTCATCCGCGCTCCATGCAAGGAAAAGGGGTCGGCGGGGCCGGGGAAAGGGACTATTGAAGCGACTTCGGAGCGGGAAAGCAAAGGGTTGGGAGGGGATTGCGGGGGGGAGCGGGTTCGCGGGGGTGAAAAGGGGGGCGGGGAGGGGGAGGTGGACTTAGATATTGAAGCGGAGGCCGAAGGAGGTGGTGGGCATGATATGGATTGTAAACGGTCATAATCATCCTTTC
>JBEHXY010000199.1:0-7366 GCA_048498455.1 Planctomycetota bacterium
GCGGACCATACATCCTCTTGCTGCTCATGTCCCGTCGCTCCTCACTCAAGGGCATCCTACTGCGAATCCCCCGGCGCCCACGGAACGTGGGGAAGTCCAACAACGCCAGCCCCCCACCCCCGCGCGCACAACTTGGCAGCAAACAGGTTTGAAGTAGCTGCAAAATTAATCCCCCAACCCCAACAATCCCAACCCCTTACCCCAAATCACCACCCCATTGTGTGCGCACAAACCGGGCGCACTCCCCCTCTATAGAAAGCAAAAGGAGCGCGCCCCCATGACCCACCCCATTCGTGATCATTTGTGCAATTCGTGGAAAACCCCCGTCGTCCCCCCCCCAAAAAAAAATCCGTGTTCATCCGTGTTCATCCGTGGCTATTCCCCATCTCTCCGTGCCCTCCGTGTCTCCGTGGTTCCTCCCCCCCGCGCCTCCAAACCCCTGTGTCTCAAAATGCCAAAACCTTGGCAAACACCGAAGAAAACCCCACCTCCCCTTGATAAACACCGGCAAAAACTCACCCTTTTTCGAGAAAACCATGATAAACACCGGCAAAAACCCCCCAATCACCCTTCCCTTATTCGCTGATTCACCATTCGCCCTTGCCCCATTCACCATTCCCGCACCCTCGCCTACAATGCCCGCGCATCTCACCGGAGGACTCCTCATGGGCTACGAAGCCGAACTCGCCTACGCCGATCTCGCCGCCAAGCTCAACGCCATCCACCAGGCCCAGGTCTTCACCTTCTGGGCCCAGCTCACCCCCGACGAACAAGTCGACTTCGCCAAGCAACTCTCCTCCCTCGACTGGGACCTCATCGCCAAACTCGTCGACACGGTCGTCACCCACCCCCACAAGTTCGAGCTCCCCTCCGAGCCCGGTGCCGTCGCCCCCGCCCCCTTCTATGAAAACAAACCCGCCGACCCTGCCAAGAAGCAAAAGCTCAAAGATGCCTTCGCCCGCGGCGAACAGCTCCTCCGCGAAGGCAAAGTCGCCGCCTTCGTCGTCGCCGGCGGCCAGGGCACCCGCCTCGGGTGGGAAGGCCCCAAGGGCACCTTCCCCGCCACCCCCGTCAAACACAAAACCCTCTTCCAGTGCTTCGCCGAATTCCTCCTCGCCACCGGCAACCGCTACGGCCACGAAATCCCCTTCTACATCATGACCTCCCCGCAAAACGACCAGCCCACCCGCGAGTTCTGGCAGCAGCACAACTTCTTCGGCATGAAGCCCGCCAACGTCATGTTCTTCCCCCAGGACCAGATGCCCGCCATCGCCTTCGATGGCAAGGTCCTCCTCGAAAAGAAGGACTCCCTCGCCCTCTCGCCCAACGGCCACGGCGGCTCGCTCATGGCCCTCTGGAAATCCGGCGCCATCGCCGATATGAAAAAACGCGGCGTCACCCAGATCTCCTACTTCCAGGTCGACAACCCCCTCGTCCGCGCCGTTGACGCCACCTTCCTCGGCCTCCACGATCTCGACGGCGCCCAGATGTCCTCCAAAATGCTCCCCAAGGCCTTCCCCAAAGAAAAGCTCGGCAACTTCGCCCTGATCCACAACAAGATGTCCGTCATCGAATACTCCGACCTCCCCGATGAACTCGCCGAACAACGCCTCCCGAACGGCGAGCTCCGCTTCCGCGCCGGCTCCATCGCCCTCCACGCCATCCGCGTTGACTTCGTCGAAGAGATCAACCGCGAAGGCTTCGGCCTGCCCTTCCACCGCGCCGAAAAGAAGATCCCCTACCTCGACCTCTCCAGCGGCCAGCAGGTCAAACCCGACAAGCCCAACGCCGTCAAACTCGAAACCTTCGTCTTCGACGCCCTCCCCCTGACCGACAAATCGATCATCTACGAAACCGACCGCCTCGACGAATTTGCCCCCATCAAAAATGCCGAGGGCATCGACTCCCCCCAATCCAGCAAGGAGACCACCACGGAGCGCAACGCCCAGTGGCTCGAAGCCGCCGGCGTAAAGGTCCCGCGCAAGGCCGACGGCAAACCCGATTGTTCCATCGAGATATCCCCCCATTTTGCCCTCTTTGCCTGGGATATCCCCGCAAAGAAGGCCAAAATCCCCCAGATCCACCCCGGTGAAGCGATCTACCTCGACTGATCCGCAGGAACTATCCCGTTTTCCCGGATCGCGCAATCCCCCCGCGCGCCGCGCCCGTAAAGCCTCTTGAACACGCAACGAGGCCACCTGTGACGCTCGCAATGCTGGATTCGCCGCCCCCCACCCCCTCCCTCCCCGCCCCGCGGCGCATTGCAATCACCCCCGTGGGTGACGATCATGGCAGCGCGGGAATCGCCCGCGACTCCCTCGTCCGCAGGAAAACCTCAACCATGAGCCGCTCCACTCCCGAAAGCGCGCAACTGCTTGATAATCTAAGACGTATGGCCAAAGGCGAACACGCCGCACTGGCCCGCGCCTACGACCTGATGGGCTCCGTGGTCTTCTCCCTCGCCGTCCGCATGCTCCGCGATCGCCCCGCCGCCGAAGACGTCACTCAGGACATCTTTGTCCAGGTCTGGCGCCAGGCCGCCAACTACGACACCTCCCGCGGAAGCCCCGAGGCCTGGATCATGATGATCGCCCGGACCCGCATCCTGGATCGCCTCCGCTCCCGCTCAGCCGGCATCGTCCTGAAACCCGTCGGCGACAACCTCCCCGACGCCCCCGATGCAGAAGACTGGCCCGACGATCTGGCCATCTCCCGCGAAGATGCCGTCAACGTCCGCCGCACCCTCGCCGAGCTGCCCCAGGACCAGCGCCACGCCATCGAGCTGGCCTTTTTCGACGGTCTCACGCACGTCGAAATTTCCGAGAAACTCAACGTGCCATTGGGCACGATAAAAACCCGGATCCGTCTGGGACTGATCAAAATTCGCGACCGCCTTCGGGAACTGATGGGCGAAGAGCCCGTCGGCGCCGAATCCGTCGCCGCCGAGGAGTAACGAGATGAGCACCACCATGAACTACGACGAAATGCTGGACGCCGCCGCCTGCGAAGCCCTGGGGGCGAACACGCCCGCCGACTCCGCCGCCTACAGCGGGCGCCTCGCCGACGAACGCGTCCGCGCCGCCGACCGCGACCTCCGCGAAACCGTCGCCCGCCTCGCCGCCGCCAGCCCGCACGTCGCGGCCCCCGCCGACCTCCGCGGCCGCCTGCTCCAGGCCACCGCGCCCACCACCTTCAAAATGGAAGACTACCGCAAGGCCACCCAGGACAGCGGCCGCTTCTACAAGTGGGGCTTCTACGCCGCCATGCTCTTCCTGATGGCCGGCGCCTACTACAACCTCGCCCTGCAGACCAAGCTCAAACAAGCCGGCGATGCGTTCACCGCCCAGGCCTCGCAGGTGCAGGAACGTGACCAGGCGCTGGCTGCCTTCTTCAATCCCAACGCCACGCAGGTTCACCTGATTGATGGCAAGACCAAGCAGCGTTACGGCGAAGCCGTCATTGATGAAAAATCCAAGACCGCGGTCGTTATTCTTCCGGACAAAATGGTCCCCAAGAATCAGACGGTCCGCATCACCCCGCAAAACAGCACCGTTCCCTACAGCACCGTGCTCGTGCGGACCACCGGCGATGCGATCCAGCCGCTCAGCGGCAAGACCGTGGAAACCGCCATCCAGATCAAGACCATGGAACCCGACGCCCACGTCGCCCAGATGGCGATCACGAACTGATACACACAGCCCCACGACACCTCAGAGATGTTGCTCCTCAGCCCCGGCCACCCCACGCCGGGGCTTGTCTTTTTGCAGGCAAAAAAACCTCCCCCGCCCGCCGCGTCACCCCTGCGACGCCGCCCGCCCCGTCGCCGGCGCCTGCCTGAACAAAGGCGAAGTCACCGCCGTCCGATCCCGCGGCGAAACCCGGTCCGTCACGATCGCCGCCGCGGAGATCAGCACCACCGCCAGCAGCAGCAGGCCGATCACCCGCGGATTGATGGGAAAATGCGTGCGGTTCATACGACGCTTCCGCCACCGCGCTCCGGCGGCGCATCGGGCACGGCGGGCATTTCCAGCGGCCAGGCGTAACGCTCGGCCTGCGAGAATTCCGACGCGATGCGCACCCACAGGTCATGATCGGCCGCGGTGAAGGCCGCGCCGCGTCGCTGCATCACGGTGGTCGCGATCGCCTCGAGCTTCTCGAAATCCGCGCGGGCGATCCCTTGGTCGGTCACCCACGAGAACGAAGGCACGAACCGCGGCGGCCGCGGCGCGATGATGTGCGATCCAAAGCCCACCACGCTGCCGGTCGACAGATAGGTGCCGATGCCGATCTTCACATGATCGGCGATCACCGCGCCCAAAAACTGCCGCCCGGTGGGCGTGTCGATCCCGTTGATGGGCATGCGGATTTCGCCGTAGGTGTTTTTAAGATTGCTGGTGGTGGTGCCGGCGCCCAGGTTGGCCCACTCGCCGACGATCGAGTTGCCCAGGAACCCGTGGTGCTGCTTGTTGGCGTTGCCGAGGAAGACGCAGTTGGAAAGCTCGCCGCCGATGCGCGAAGAGGGGCCGAAGGAGCAGTCCTCGCGGATGTCGGCGCTGGTGCGGACGAGACAGTGTGGGCCGATGTATGCCGGCCCGGTGATGACGGCGTTGGCGCGGATGTCGGTGCCCGATTCGATAATGATCGGGCCGCCCTGGGCATCGAGCACGACGCCGGGCCAGAGCTTCACGTTCCTGGCGAGGTGGATATTTTCGGGTGCGAGCAGGTGCACGTTGGGATAAAGCGTGGCGTCGTTGGCCGGGCCAAGGCGGGCGAAATCTTCCTGGATGGCGGCCCGCTGGTGATCGAGAAGCTGCCAGGGATGATCGATGAGCGTCGCGGCGGAGGCGACCCGGCGGACGCTGGGCAGGAGCGCTTCGAGCGTTCGCGGCTCGTGGAGCTGTGCGGGGTCGAGCTTTGCGGCCAGCGCGGGCGAGAGGTGAATCCAGACGATGGTGGAGCGCGCCAACCCGGCGGAATCGGCCGGCGGCGTATCAAAGTGACCCTGTGCCGCCAGCAACAGCCAGCGGGCGTTGACCAGCAGCAGCCCCTCCGCGGCCGAGAGCGTGGGATTGATGGGCACGCCGGGATTGCGCGCGGCGGCCGCGGCGGCAAGCCCGGGTCGCACGAACAGGCCGGCCAGGGGACGGCGAAGGTTGAGCTCGAGGCGCTGGCGAAGCGTGAGCGCGCCCACGCGCAGGTCGAACGCCGGGCGCGTGTACGTGAGCGGGTGAAGCCGGTCCGACTGCGAGTCTTCGAAGATGTAAAGTGGGGGGGACATTGCGGGGGATCGTAATTGGTAATCGGGAATTGGTAAATGGCGGGCGGCCCGGGCTGCGCGAAAAAACGCTGCCCTAGCGAACGGCCGGGGCGCTGCTGGAGTCGCGCAGCCGCTCGACGTCGCGCAGCGGCGGGTCGCCGAACTGCCGTTTGTATTCGCGGCTGAAGTGCGAGGCGTCATCGTATCCCACGCGGTAGCCGGCCTGGGCGGCGTCGAGATTTTCGCTGAGCATCAGCCGGCGGGCCTCCTGCAGGCGCAGTTGCTTCTGGAACTGCAGGGGGCTCATGGCCGTGAGCGCCCGGAAGTGGGCGTGAAATCCCGACGGGCTCATGCCCAGTTCGCGGGCGATGTCCTCGATGCGCAGCGGCTTGTCGAAGTGGGCGCGAAGCTTGTCCACCGCCCGCACCATGCGGTGCGCCTGGCCGCCGACGGTGGCGAGGTGGCGCATGCGGCTGCCCTGGGCGCCGGTGAGCAACCGGTACACGATCTCGCGGAGGACGAGCGGGGCGAGGATGCGGTATTCGCCGGGATTGTTGAGCAGGCGGACGAGGCGCAGCGTGGCGTCGAGCAGGTTGCCATCCAGGGGGCTCACGTCGATGGCTTTCACCTTTTCTTCCGCGCGCGGGTGCAGCAATCCCGATTCGACGATGACCGAGGTGACGATCGACGGTTCGAGCACCAGCCGGAGCCCCAGGTAAGGCTGCTGCCGCGAGGCGACGTCGATCTGGCTGACGGTCGGCAGGCCGACGGTGCTGATGAGATAGTGGGCGGGGTCGTAGCGGAAGCGCTCATCGCCAAGGAGGACGAGCTTGCTGCCCTGGGCGATCACGCAGAAGGAGGAGGAGGAAACGCCATGCACCGGCGGCGTTGGCGCGCAGACGTGGTAGAGAAACAGCCCCGGCTGCGACTCGACAATGCCCTCCTGCGGAATGGCGTGACGGATGCGGTCGGCGAGTTCCTGGCGGTCGGCCCGCAGGCGATCGAAGTGGGGTTCGGTGAGATTCTTCATGCGCGACATCGTAAAGGGTGTCCGTCGGCCATTGGCGCGGAATGCGAGGGCTTTGGAGAATTGTACAAGCATCTTTCAGAATCGTCCTATCGCCTTTGGGTATTTCGGGCCTAAGGTGATGCACGCGGGAAATGACGGGGGCGTGGGCTTCCGCCACTGCGGCGGGGCCGGGCTGAAAAATGGTGGGCGCAGTTCTTACAGGAGCAGGTCGATGGAAATTCAACGAAGCGGTTCGAAGCCTTCGGGCAAGGGTCCGGCCGATTGGTTCACCGGGACGGTGCGGGTCGATCCGCTCTTTGATCGGCCGGAGCCGGCGCGGGTGGCGGGAGCGAGCGTTACCTTTGAACCCGGCGCGCGGACGGCGTGGCACACGCATCCGCTTGGCCAGACGCTCCTGGTGCTCTCGGGGGCCGGCTGGGTGCAGCGCTGGGGCGGGCCGCGGGAGGATATCCGCCCGGGGGACGTGGTGTGGTTCGCGCCGGGGGAAAAGCACTGGCACGGGGCGACGGCGACGACCGCCATGGTGCACATCGCGATCCAGGAAAAACTCAACGGCAGCCCCGTCGACTGGCTGGAAAAAGTCAGCGATGACCAATACCAGTCTGCGTAACCAGCCCGGTTGCTGGAAAAACAACCCTGGCCACTGCCCCGCAACGTGAGCGGAGCAGCCCGCCCTTTTGATTGCAGGAACCGTTTACAAAGGATGAAAGATGTACAAAGCGAAAGCCTATTCCGCCGGCAGCCCCTCCTCCGCGCTGGCGTCCACCTCCATTCCGCGGCGCGAGCCCACGGAGCAGGACGTGCAGATCGAGATCCTCTTCTGCGGCATCTGCCACTCGGACCTTCACCAGGTCCGCAACGAGTGGAAGGACGTGATGCCGACGGTGTATCCCTGCGTGCCCGGGCACGAGATCGTGGGGCGCGTGACCAAGGTGGGCGCCGGCGTGAAGAAGTTCAAGGCGGGCGACCTTGCGGCGGTCGGGTGCATGGTCGATTCCGATCACACCTGTCCGAATTGCCGCGAGGGGCTCGAACAGTTCTGCCCGAACCTCACGCTCACCTACAACTTTCCGGACAAG
>JBEHXY010000200.1:0-7363 GCA_048498455.1 Planctomycetota bacterium
CGGAATTAGGAAAGTGAAGAGGTGTTGTGGTGCGCCCTGGCCCGCAAGAACGGGCACTGGATGGCGTATCGGCGGCTGGCGGAGATCGACCTGCACCGGGCGGCCGACGCGGACCGGGCCGGAGACAAGGCGGCGGCGCGGCGCCTGGGCGAGGAGGTCTTTGCGCTGGGGGCCAAGGTGCTGGCACAGAAGCCGGACCGGTTGGATGTGTACGATGCGGAGGCGATGGCGGCGCTGTTGATGGGAGATGTGGAACGGGCGGAGGCGGCGGCGCGGCGGAGTGTCGAACTGGGGCCGGACCGCTGGATGGCACACAGCGTGCAGGGCAAGGTGCTGCTGCGGAAGGGGCAGGTGGCGGAGGCGATCGAGGCGCAAGAGAAGGCGGTGGCGCTGAACCCGGGAAATGCGAGCCTGCACCTGGAGCTGGGACGGACGCTTGCGGCGGCGGGACGCGATGCGGAGGCGGAACGGGAGCTTGCCGCGGCGGCGGGGCTGGGCGAGAGTGCGGAGGCGTATGAATGGCTGGGGACGGTGCGGGCGATGCGCGGCGAGCTGGGGCCGGCGCGGGAGGCGTACCGGCAGGCGATTGCGCTGGATGGATCGCGGCGGGAGGCGCTGGATGGGTTGGCGCGGACCGCGGCGATGGATGGCGGGGCGACGGCGATGGATTTGCAGGAAGCGCTGCAGGCGGCGACCGTTGCCAGCAGCGGGAGCGGAGCCCCGGCGCGGGCCCTGGACACGTTGGGGATGGTGCGCTGGCGGCTGGGGGACAAGGCCGGCGCCGTGGCTGCGGCGCAGGCGGCGATGGAGCGTGCCGGGCCGGAGGAAAGGGATCTGATCGGGCGGCACCTGCAGATGTACCAATCAGGACTTCGCTAATGGACAGAGGGGCAGGGGCTTTCGTTTCCGGTGGGTTTGGCTAGAGTATGCGGCAACGGAGGCTGAACTTGCATGTCTGATGTTGCGGTGGATGTCCCAAAGTTGAAGAAGCGGCGGCTGCCCCAGATGCAGGAACTGGGGCTGGTGGTCGTGATCATCACGTTGTACGTGCTGCTGACGATTGCAGGGCATGTCTACAAGATTTCCACCGAGTGGAATGCGTTTCTGAACCTGGACAACCAGATCAACGGCATCGGGCAGCAGATGAGCATCTACTGCATCATGGCCGTGGGAATGACGGCGGTGATCATCACGGGGGGGATTGATATTTCCGTGGGGGCGATCATGGGGGTGGCGGCGCTGGCGGGGGCGCGGGTGGTGCAGAACCTGCCGGTGGACTCGCCATGGTACGTGGCCATTCCGGTGGCATTCCTGGTGCCGATGGCGGTGGGCGGCCTGTGCGGGCTGGCGAATGGGGCCATGACGGTGGGGTTCCGGATGCACCCTTTCATCGTGACGCTGAGCACGATGTCAATGCTGCAGGGCATCGCCGTGCTGTGGTTTCCCAGCACGGTGCCGGAGGCGGGCAAGCAGTTGCCGGCGGCATTCGTGCGGGCGATGAGCGCGGAGATCACGGTTGGCAGCGGGACGAGCGCGATCGGATTGCGCTGGGTGCCGGTGTTCGTGATGCTGGTGGTGGTGGCGATCGGGGCGGTGTTTCTGCATGGGCTGGTGGCGGGGCGCGAGACCTACGCCATCGGGGGCAATCCGGAAGCGGCGCGTTTTTCCGGAATCCGGGTGTGGTGGGCGACGATGCGGGTGTACATCCTGATGGGGCTGTGCGCAGGGGTGGCGGCGGTGGTGCACCTGGGCAAATTCAATTCGACATCGACCAACGACGGGCGCGGGTATGAGCTGCTGGTGATCGCGTCGGCGGTGGTGGGCGGGGCGTCGCTGACCGGCGGGCGCGGCACGGCGCTGGGGGCGCTGCTGGGGACGCTGGTGATCACGCTGATCGACAACGGCATCACGGTGATGCACTGGGCGACGGAAAACACGAAGGTGATCATCGGCGCGGCGATCATCGTGGCGGTGGGCATCGACCGGTTCAGCGACTACATGGCGCGGCGGGGCGGGCGGCGCTGAGGCATTTCAAAGCGGCGTGAGCCGCTGAGGACTGGAAGGAACTTTTTTCGCCAAGAGGAGCAAGACGATGTTGAATGTGTGGCGTTTGTTGACGGCGGTGGCGGCGGTGAGCGCGATGGCGCTTGCCGGTTGCGGGGACAACGGCGGCGGGGGAACCGCGACCACCGGCACCGCGACGACCGGGACCGGCGGCGGATCGGCGGGAGGCAACCAGGAAATCATCATCGGCATCGTGGCCAAGAGCGTGTCGAACCCGGTGTTCCAGGCGGCGCACGTGGGGGCCCAGGATGCGGCGGCGGAGCTGGGCGGCAAGTACAACGCGAAGGTAACGATCAACATCCAGACGCCGCCGGATGAGAACGCGGCGCGGCAGGCCGAGGCCATCGATGCGCTGGTCCGCCAGGGCGCCAAGGGGATCGCGGTGTCCTGCTCGAGCGCGAGCACGTTGACGCCGGCCATCAACCGGGCGGCGGAAAAGGGCATCCCGGTGATGTGCTTCGATTCGGATGCGCCGGACTCCAAGCGCTTCTGCTATTACGGCACGGACGACGCCACCTGCGGCTCGGAAGTGGTGAAGCTGCTGGCCCAGGAAATGGGCGACAAGGGCACGGTGGCGATCCTGGGGGGCAACGAAAGCGCGCCGAACCTGCGCACCCGCGTGAAGGCGGCGCAGGATGAGCTCAAGAAGCATCCCAACATGAAGGAACTCAGCAGCGGCCCGGTGTATCACGAAGAGACGCCGGCCAAGGCGGCGGAAAAGCTGCAGCAGACGCAGCGGGCCAACCCGGATATTGCGGGATGGGCGATGATCGGCGGATGGCCGCTGTTCACGCGGAACGCGCTGCCGTGGCAGCCGGGCGCCGTGAAGGTGGTGTCGGTGGATGCGCTGCCGGACCAGATTTCCTACATCGAGTCGGGCCACGTGCAGGTGCTGCTGGCGCAGGATTGCTATGGCTGGGGCCACAAGAGCGTGGAAATCCTGCTGGAAAAAATTGTGAACAAGAAGGACCCGGAGAGCGTGAAGATCTTCGATCCGCTGACGCATGTCACCAAGGACAATGCGGCCGAGTTCATGAAGAAGTGGGACAAGTGGCTGAAGAAATGAGTTGAACGGGCCCGGGGGCAGACATGTCCGCGGGCCCTTTTTCTTTGGAGGCTGCACGATGGCGGCTTTCGTGGAATTCCGGAACATCAGTAAATCGTTCGGGGGGGTGCTGGCGCTCAACAACGTGTCGCTGGAGATTCACAAGGGGCAGTGCCACGCGCTCATGGGCGAAAACGGGGCGGGCAAGAGCACCCTGGGCAAGGTGCTGGCGGGAATTCATCGGCCGGACATGGGGCAGGTGCTGATCGAGGGGCGGGCGGTGCGGCTGTCGTCGCCGACGGACGCGGCGGCCGCGGGCATCGGGATGGTGCACCAGGAGCTGGCGTTCTGCCCGGATTTGAGCATCGCTGAAAATCTGGCGCTGGGGCGATATCCGACGCGCGGGGGGATGGTGAGCCGCTCGCTGATGGCCAGGCGGGCGCGCGAGCTGCTGGCGCAGGTGGGCGAGCGAAGCCTGGATGTCACGCGGCCGCTGCGGGAGCTTTCGACCGCCCAGGAGCAGGTGGTGCAGATTGCGGCGGCCATCGGCACGGGGGCGCGCATCCTGGTGTTTGATGAGCCGACGAGTTCGTTGTCGGAGCGCGAGGCGCAGCAGCTGTTCGGGCTGATCGGTGAGTTAAAGCAGCGCGGCGTGACGATGATTTATGTGAGCCATCGCATGCCGGAGGTCTTCCGTTTGTGCGACGCGATCAGCGTGCTGCGCGACGGGCGCTACGTGGGGACGCTGACGCTGGGGGCGGCGGAAAAGAGCTGGCCGGCGGACACGCAGGATCGCGTCGTGCAGATGATGATCGGGCGGCCGGTGTCGGATTATCTTCCGCAGCATACCGATGGCCGCACCGGGGAGGTGCTGCTGGAGGTGAAGGGGCTGTCGAGCCCGGGCAAGTTTTCGGATGTGTCGTTTGAGGTGCGGACCGGGGAGATCGTGGGATTTGCCGGGCTGGTGGGCGCGGGGCGCAGCGAGGTGGCGCGAGCGATCTTCGGGCTCGACGGGCGGGCGACGGGCAGCGTGCGGATCGACGGCAAGCCGCTGGCGCTCGGACAAATTCGAGAAGCCATGCGGCGCGGCGTAGGACTGGTGCCGGAGGATCGCAAGCGGCAGGGGCTGGTGCTGATGATGGGCGGGCGGCAGAATATTTCACTGTCGCTGCTGCAGCGCCTGAGCCGGGTGGGGTTCCTGCGGCGCGGCGAAGAAAAGAAGATCACGGCGGATTATTTTGCCCGGCTGCGCGTGAAAGCGTCGAGCCTCACGGCGCCCGTGTCCAGCATGTCGGGCGGCAACCAGCAGAAGGTGGCGATCGCCAAGTGGCTGGCCCGCGGGGGGCGCGTGCTGATCGTCGATGAACCGACCCGCGGGGTGGATATCGGGGCGAAGGCGGCGATTCACAAGCTGCTCGATGAGCTGGCGAAATCCGGGGTGGCGGTGGTGGTGATTTCGTCGGACCTGCCGGAGGTGCTGGCGATTTCCAGCCGGGTGCTGGTGATGCGCGAGGGGCGGATCGTCGGAGAACTTTCCCCGGCGGAGGCGACGCAGGAAAACGCGATGCGGCTGATGGCGGGGGTGGTGGAAAATACCAGGCGCCCACCCCCCACTTCAAAACCGGCGGCGTGAAATGGCCAGCGCGGGGAGCGGTGGTGTAGACTTCGCGGCATGAGCGACAAGCAGACGATCACCTACAAGGATTCGGGCGTCGACGTGGACGCGGGCGACACGATGGTGGACCGCATCCGCCACCTCTGCCAGCGAACCCATTCGACGCGGGTGCTGGGGACGCACGGCGGATTCGCCGGCCTGTTCCGGCTGGATTACAACGAAAAGCTCTTCGCGCGCAATTACAAGGAGCCGGTGCTGATCTCCTGCACCGACGGCGTGGGGACGAAGATCAAAATCGCCGCGGCGCTGAAAAAGTTTGACACGGTGGGCATCGACCTGGTGGCGATGAACGTGAACGACCTGATCGTTCAGGGCGGGGAGCCGCTGTTTTTTCTCGACTATCTCGCGGTGCACAAGCTGGACCCGGAGGTGACGACGGCGATGGTGAAGGGGATTTCCGACGGGTGCGTGGAGGCGGGCTGTGCGCTGCTGGGCGGGGAGACCGCGGAGATGCCGTCAGTCTATGCGCCCGGCGAGTTCGACATGGCAGGCTTTGCGGTCGGCGTCGTGGAAAAGAACAAGATGCTCGATCCCGAGGATGTGGAGGTGGGGGATTCCGTGATCGGGCTGGCGTCAAGCGGCCTGCATTCCAACGGCTATGCGCTGGTGCGGCGGGTGGTGGAGAAGGCGGGCGTGGGCCTGGAGGAATTCCTGCCGGCGCTCAAAACGACGCTGGGCGAGGAACTGCTGCGGCCGACGCGAATTTACGTGAAGTCGATCGGCTCGCTGCTGGGAAAGTACAAGGTGAAGCGGGTGGTGAAGGCGATGGCGCACATCACGGGCAGCGGGTTGCCGGGGAATCTGCCGCGGGTGCTGCCGGCGGGAATGGCGGTGCGTTTGAAGCGTGATGCCTGGCCGGTGCCGCCGATTTTTTCGTGGATCCAGCAGAACGGGCCGGTGGATGGGGAGGAGATGCTGCGCGTGTTCAACATGGGGATCGGGTTCGTGCTGGTGGTGCGGCCCAGTTTCACCAAGCCGATCATGGCGCATCTGCGGACGCTGGGGGAGAAGCCGTTCTTTCTTGGCAAGGTGAAGAAGGGCGGCGCGGAGCCGGCGGTGGAGTGGACGTGATTGCTAGAAAACTGGAAACGCAAAACTCAAAACACAAAGCCCTTGCGGCGCCGGCGGTGAGGGCGGGGCGTTTTGTTTGACGGCACAAGCCGACGGTAGGCCTGGTAGCCTTGCGTGAACGCGTTCCCCGCGCTGACTATTCCGCAGCCGCGGGGGCGTCTTCAGCGAATAAGGCTTCGACGAATTCCTCGGGGATGAAGGGGGAGAGGTCCTCGGGTTTTTCGCCCAGGCCGACGAATTTCACGGGCAAATTCAGCTGGTGGCGGATGGCGATAACGATGCCGCCCTTGGCCGTGCCGTCGAGTTTCGCGAGGAAAATGCCGCTGACCTGCACGGCCTTGAGGAACTCCTCGGCCTGGCGGATGGCGTTCTGGCCGGTGGTGGCGTCGAGCACCAGCAGCACCTCGTGCGGGGCGCCCGGGATGCGCTTGTCGATGACGCGGCGAATCTTCGTGAGCTCGCGCATCAGGTTGTCCTGCGTGTGCAGGCGGCCCGCGGTGTCGACAATCAGCACGTCAATGTTGCGCTTCACCGCCGCGTCGCAGGCGTCAAACGCGACCGCCGCCGGATCGCTTCCCATCTGGTGCTTCACGATCTGCACGTCGATGCGCTCGGCCCAGACGGAAAGCTGCTGCACGGCCGCGGCGCGGAAGGTGTCGCAGGCGGCGACCATCACCGATTTGCCTTCGCTTTTCAGGTAAAACGCCAGCTTGGCGATCGAGGTGGTCTTGCCCGCGCCATTGATGCCCGAGACGAGGATGACCGTCGGCCCGGTCTCGGCGAAGCGCAGCTCGCGCGATTCCGGCGGCCAGTATTCCTTCATTTCGGTCTTGAGGAATTCGAGCGTTTCGTCGCCGGAGGAAATCCGGCCTTCCTTCCAGGCGGCGTTGAGGTCTTCCATGATTTTCGCGGTGGCCTTCACGCCCAGGTCGGAGGTGATCAGCCGCTGCTCCAGCTCGTCGAGCAGTTGCTGGTCCAGCTTGCGCCCGCGAAGCAGCGAACGGAGTCCCCCCACGAACACGTTGCGTGTCTTGGCGAGGCCCGACTTGAGCTTGTCGACGCTCGCCTGCACCGCTCCGGCGGTTTTGCTGAATGCTTTTTTGATGAACCCAAACGCCATGGCGGCCAACTCCACGTCTGCGAAGACGGAGAATTGTATACGCGCCGATGGTGGGGCGTAAGGGTGGTGCGGGAATGGGTACGCGGAACGCCCCGGCCGTGGGCCGGCGGCGTTACTGGGCGGGCACGACGATGGCGCCGCGGCGCCCGGCCCACTGCACGGCCCGCAGGCGGTACCAGCTGACATGGCGGCCGCCGGCGCGGGCGAGGGCGTCCGCCGGCGAATGATCCAGCGGCATGACGATGTGCACCGCCACCTCGGCATCCTGGCGGATGGCCAGGTCGCGGCGCGTCAACGCCAGCAGGGCGCGGTGCTCCGTCGCCCATTCGCGCAGGGCGAACCAGGTGGCGCCGTCGCGGAACAGCGTCCAGACATGCAGCCGGCCATC
>JBEHXY010000201.1:0-7355 GCA_048498455.1 Planctomycetota bacterium
GCTTGAGGAAACCGGCTGGGAGGCCCAGCAGGTCGAAAAGCTGACCCTGGGACCGACCTCGGCGGGCCTCACCTCGGAGCTGATCTTGCTGGTGCGCGCGACCGGCCTCCGGAAAGTCGGCGAGCCCGAGGGCGACGGCACGGAACAGATCACCGTCCACGAGGTGCCGCTGGCAGAGGTGGATCGCTGGCTCGCCGCCAAGGTGGCAGCCGGGGTGCTGGTCGACCCGAAGGTCTACGCGGGGTTGTACTTCGTAAAGGCGGCCAGCGGCTAAAGGGCAATCGGTACGTCGAAAAGAATTGAGAACGCGCTCGAGAAAACGCACGTAAGTCGCGCCGAACCTAACCCTCGCTTACCCCTCCATAACCTTCCCGCCGATCTCCAACCCCCCGGTACTGCCCCGAAAACGCCCCTCCTCCCGCCCCGCGCCGCCAAAAACCCTCACCATACCCCCACATACCCTCGCTTATCCCCGCTTATCCGCCACTCCAACCGCATTTTCACCCCAAAAAACGCACCCACCCCCCAATATTCCCCCAAAACCCCAGCCCGCCCCCTGCATTTCGCCCCAAATCCACCCAAACCCAAACACACTTATGACAAAAAGGGACCCCGCGCGCCAAAGGCATCGCCGATGGGCGTCCCAGGAGTTGGGAGGGATCGAATGGAAGCCAATGGGGCCGCTCACGTCACCGGGTTCGCGGAGATGGCGGTGGGATAATTGCCGCCGTGGATCACCGCGTACGCGACGTGGGAGACGTGCGAGTTGATGCGCTTCAGGTTCGTCAGCAGGTCGAGCTGGATGGCGCTGGCTTCGTAGTCGGTGTCGTTCTGCCCGGGAAGGCGGACGAAGTGCGCGTCACGCAGCTGCCGGATCTGCATGTCGATGTGGTCTTTGTGCCGGAGCAGTTTCTCGGCCAGTTCGCGGTCGCGGGTCTGGAACGCGGTGTCGGCCAGCAGCATGTTCTCAAGAACCTTCTTATCGAAATCGTCGAGCTCGCGCCAGGTCTCCGCAGGGAAATCGATGCCCAGGTTGATCTTCTTGAGCACCAGCCGGCACAGGTTCTTATCGATGATGTCGCCGATGCTTTCCAGCTCGGCCAGGTAACGAAGCTGCCGCAGCTGCTCCTGCGTCTCCTCCGGATCCATCGGCTGGCCCGACATGCGGGCGAGGAATTTCTTGATCTCCGCGTCCAGCAGGTCGACGTGGTTGTCGCGCTCCGCGATCTGGCGGACCAGCTTCTCGTCGTTGGTTTTCAGGGCCTTCCAGAGGTCCTCGAGCATCGAACGCACGATGTCGGCGGCGTACATGATTTCGCGGGCGCTCTGGGCCATGGCCAGGGTTGCGCCGTCGAACGGGCCGTTCTGAATGTAGCGCGGGCCGAACGCGGGCTTCTGGCCGGCGGGGCTGGCCGGAATCATGCGTTCGACCAGGGCGCACAGCGGCGTGATGAACGGCAGGGTGAGGAATGCCTTGAGGATGTTGAAGCCGGTGTGCGCGTTGGCCGTCTGGTTGACGACCGTGCCGGGAGAGCGGTCGAGCCACGCGATGACCTGCGGAAGCAGGCCGAGGATGATCGAGGCCGTGATCGTTTTGGCGAAGAGGTTGGCCACGCCGAGGCGCCGGGATTCAACCCGTCCGAAGCCGACGATGAGGGTCGTGATGCCGACGCCGATGTTGGCGCCCAGCACCACGGGCAGCGCCAGTCCCAGGTTCATCTGCAGGCCGGGGTGCTGGGCCAGGCTGTTGGCGGCGGCCAGCGAAATCACCAGGCCGATGGTCGCGGTGGAACTTTGCAGCACGATCGCAAGGACCGCGGCCAGGCAGGTCAGGCCGACGGGATAATTCCGGGCGAGAGCGAGCAGGGTGAGAAAATCGGGGTTCGGGGTGGAGGTGCTCACCGCCTCCTTGATCACGTGCATGCCCATGAACAGCAGGCCGAGCGACAGGATGACCTGTCCCATGCCGCGCCAGCGGCGGGAATGGGCGAACTGCAGCAGCAGCATGCCGGCGAGCACGATGATCGGGGCGTAAGCGTCGATGGAAAGGGCGATCAACTGGACCGTCACCGTGATGCCGATGTCTGCGCCCATCATGATGACCACCATCTGCTGCGTGGTGACGTGGCCGGCCTGCACGGCGTCGACCGCGAGCATGGACATGGTGGTGGAGGAGGGAGTCACGCTGGCCACGCCGATGCCGGCGAGAAAACTGCGGAGCGGACTTTTCGCGGTTTGCTGCAGCCACGGGGCGAGGCGGGCGCCGAAGAGACGATCGAGACCTTCGCGAAGGTAGCGGGTGGCGAAGAGGAGCAGGGCGACGCCGCCGGCGATCAACAGGGCAGTAAACATGTCTGGGGCGACCTCCCCATCAAGGGATGGCGAAGGTGGCGCGGTGGCCGATTCCGGCGGGGACCCTACGTGGCGGGCGGTATGGCCGGAAGGAGCTCCGTAGATCCACGGTCAGGCCACGCCCGGGAGGGAAGTGGCCGGCGAGCTTCGTCTCGAAAGACAGGTGACAAGCGCCGCAGACCCCCTGGGGGCGCTCGCCTGTGGCCGGACGCTAAGCTCAAACGGCCACGGGAGATGGATTGTAGACATCGGGGCGTCTTAATCAATCCTTTACATACCGTTCGGAGTCTATGCGGGATTATCGGACAGCCGGCCGCGGGGCTTGAAAGATGGCCCTCTCACCGGCTGGCTGTGACCGCCGTCTGGGTGCTCAAGGCCAAGTTGTGGGCGGCGCTGCGGCACAGACCCAGAAAGGTTTGCTCCGCGATCGACAGCCGCCGCCCGGCGCGGCACGCGATCACCCAGTTCCGCCGCAATGGCGGACCGGGCATCTTCAGCCACACCAGCGACCGGGCCGCGATCTCCGGGGCCGCGATCCAAGGGGCCACGACGCTGACGCCCAGGCCCAGCTTGACGAGTTCCTTGATCGCTTCCATCGAGCCCAGCTCGGTGAACTTGGCCAGCGGCGTCTGCAGCTTGAGCAGGTGCCGCTCGACCAGCCGGAAGGTGGCGCTGGTGCGGGTGTAAAGGATGAAGGGCTGGCCGGCGATTTCGCGCTTTTCGGGATGGCCGGCGCGGGCCCAGGGATGCCGCGGGGAGAGCAGGAAGCCCAGTTCGTCGGTGAACAGCTCGTGAAAGGTGAGGCCCTTGTCGCGCTCAACCCGGATCATCAGGCCCAGGTCGATGACGCCCTCGTGAAGCTGCTGCGCGACCACCGGCGAATCGCCAACGGCGACCGAGAGCTCGAAATCGGGATAGCTCTCGCGGAACTCGCGCAGGCTCTCGGGGACCAGGTACTGGCAGGCGGTGGGCGAGGCGCCGATGCGCAGCGCCCCGACATCGGGCCGGGCGGCGCGCTTCACCGCGGCGCCCGCCTCCTCCATCGCGGTAAACACCCGCCGCGCATGCTCCAGCAGCACCCGCCCCGGCTCGGTGAGGGAAATCTTTTTACCTTCGCGGCGCAGCAGCGGCGTGCCCACCTCGTTCTCGAGCGCCGCGATGTGGTGACTCACCGCCGACTGCGTCAGAAACAGCCCCTGGGCGGCGCGGGTGAAGCTTAAATGTTGGGCAACCGCGGCAAACACCCGCAGCCGGTGCACATCTTCCATGCATTCTCCATGAGCAAGACTAATCGATTATATCGTTGTTATGAGTTTTGTTAATAGGAGGGCCGGTGCGATAGTACTCGCGGCTGATGGAGGCACGAAGTGATGCCGCGGCGGAAGTACTGGCAGATGTTGCCGGGTCGCCGCGGAGGACTTCCGAGCGATGGCGAGCGCCTCCCATGGGAACCACAAACGTGCGAATCGGATTTGTACCGCTGATCGACGCCGCCCCGGTGATCGTGGCCCACGCCCTGGGATTTTTCGAGCGCGAGCAGGTGCCGGTGACGCTGCATCGGCAACTGGGCTGGGCGAACGTGCGGGACAAGCTGTCGTTCGGCCACCTGGACGGATCGCACGCACTGCTGGGGATGCCGCTGACGAGCTATCTCGGACGCGATTCGCTGGCCGAGCCGCTGGTGACGCTGATGTCCCTGGGCGCCGGGGGCAACGCGATCACGGTGCGGAAGGAATTGTTCGACCTGGGGGTGCAGTCGGCGGCGGACCTGGGGCAACTGATTCGCACGTCGCCGCGGATGGGGATGCTGATGGTGGGGCACGTGTTTTCGTCGTCGATGCATCATTACCTGATGCGCGACTGGCTGGCGTCGGCGGACATTCATCCGGACACGGACGTGAAGCTGTGCGTGATTCCGCCGCCGCAGATCGCGGATCACATGCGGGGCGGGTACGTGGATGTGTTCTGCGTGGGCGAGCCATGGAACACGCTGGCGCGGCTGCAGGGGTTCGGGGCGCCGATCGTGGCGACGACGGACATTCTTCCAGACCATCCAGAGAAGGTGCTGGCGGTGACGGGCCGGTTTGCGGCGCAGCATCCGCAGGTGCTGGTGCCGCTGGTGCGGGCGCTGCTGCAGGCATGCGCCTGGTGCGATGAAGAGGCCCACCGGGAGGAACTGGCGGCGCTGCTGTCGCGGCCGGAGTACCTGTCGCAGCCGGCGGACCTGATCCGGCAAAGCCTGACGGCGGGGCGGGAGTTTGGAACCCACAAGCAGCAGCGCAGCCGCGCGGCGAACTGGTCGCTGCGGAGTTTTTCGCCGGCGGCGGCCTTTCCGAGCAAAACCCACGCGCTGTGGATGCTGCAGCAGATGGTGCGCTGGGGGCATCTGCATCCGGAAGCGGACGTCCCCTCGATCGCGGGCGCCTGCTGCAACACGGCGCCCTTTCGCGCGGCGGCGGCGAGCCTCGAGCTGGCCTGCCCCTCCGAAGATTTCCCCCCGATGGCCCTGCGCAATGGCCGCAGCCTGACGCTCGACTCTTTTGTACCCGCGGCCCCGGCCGCCTGATGTGAACCACCGCCGGCGGTGATCCCCGCACCGCCTGCCCTGGAGATTGCCCATGAATGCTGTTGCTTGCTCCGTTTCCCCGGCCGCCGACCTGGCATCGCGTCGACGCGTTCTGGTGTGGTCGACCATCGCGTTCACGCTGCTGTTTGCGGTGTGGCTGATGTTCGGCGTGCTGGCGCTTCCGATTCGCAGCGAGTTGAAGCTGACGGAAATTCAGTTCTCGTGGCTGACGGCGATCGCGGTGCTCAACGGAAGCTTCTGGCGGCTGGCGTTCGGGATTCTCGCGGACCGCTTCGGCGGGCGGCGGCTGATGACCCTGCTGCTGCTGGTCACTGCGGTACCGACGTTCTTCGTGGCGTTTGCCCATTCCTATCCGCTGCTCCTGTTGCTGGCATTTTTGATCGGGATGGCGGGCAACGGCTTTTCGATCGGCATCACGTGGAACGCGGGGTGGTTTCCGCGCGAGGTGCAGGGCACGGCCCTGGGTGTGTTTGGCGCGGGCAACGTCGGGGCGTCGCTCACAAAGATCATTGGCCCGGCGATGATCGCGATGGTGCCGGCGGCGGGGCTTGCGGGCGGGGTGATTCCCGGCGGGTGGCGCTTCATTCCGCTGCTGTACACGGCGCTGCTGCTGATCACGGCGGTGCTGACATGGATCTTCACGCCGGTGGACCGGGTGTCGACGGGCAGCCGCTCGCTGGCCAGCCAGCTCAAGCCGCTGGCGAATGTGCGGGTGTGGCGTTTCAGCCTGTATTACGTGGTGATGTTCGGGGCGTATGTCGCGCTGTCGGTGTGGCTGCCGCGGTACTACAAAGATGTGTACCACCTGAGCCTGGGGCAGGCGGCGGGACTCACGGCGCTGTTCATTTTTCCCGCGTCGCTGTTGCGGCCGGTGGGCGGGTGGCTGTCGGATCGCTATGGGCCGCGGACCATCATGTATGGGGTGTTCACGCTGATCTGCGTGGCCTCGTTCTTCCTGATGCTGCCCAATGGCACGCTGACGCTTTCCAACGGCCACACGCTGCAGATCGGCTCGGGACCGGGGGTTTTCACGCTGCTGGTGTTCCTGGTGGGCATCGGCATGGGGATCGGCAAGGCCGCGGTCTACAAGTATGTGCCGGAGTATTTCCCGAAGGACATCGCCGCGGTGGGGGGGCTGGTGGGAGCGCTGGGCGGGCTGGGCGGGTTTTTCCTTCCGCCGATTTTCGCGGAGTGCGAGGCGCTGGCGGGATTTCCCCAGGCAACCTTCGCGGCGTTTTTCGTGCTGACCGTGGTGTCCTTCCTGTGGCTGCACATCACGGTGTTGCGCATGACGCGCAGGCCCGCGGGGCTGCCTTCCGCGCAGCCGGCGCTCAACGCCTGATTCTGTTCCGTCGTCCCTGTGACTCCTGACTTGATGCTTCTGACTTCTGGTGCAACATGATTCGTCCGATCAAACAAAAGCTGGTGATCCTCGGCAACGGCATGGCCGGGGCACGCGTGGCCGAGGAAATCCTCAAGCGCGACCCCGAGCGGCGCCTGTTCGAGATCACCATCATTGGTGGCGAGCCCCACGGGAACTACAACCGGATCCTGCTTTCGAACGTGCTCAACGGCACGCAGTCGGAGGAGGAGATCACGATCAACGCGCTGGAGTGGTACAAGGACAACGAGATCACGCTGCTGGCCGGCGTGCCCGCCATCGGCATCCGCCGCGACCGCCGCACGGTGATGATGCTCGACGCCCGGCAGATCCCGTATGACAAGCTGATCATCGCGACCGGCTCGCGGCCGTTCGTTCCGCCGATCCCGGGGACGGATCTGTATGGCGTGTTCGTGTTCCGCACGCTGGAGGACTGCACCTCGATCGCCAAGTGGGCGAAGGAGGCGAAGGTCGCGGCGGTGATCGGCGGGGGGCTGCTGGGGCTGGAGGCGGCCAAGGGCGTGATGACGCATGGGCCGCAGGTGCATGTGATCGAGATGGCTCCGCACCTGATGGCGGTGCAGGTGGATGGCCAGGGCGGGGCGATCCTTGGAAAAACCATCGCGAACCTGGGCGTCACCGCGCACTGCAACAAGGCGACGGTCGAACTGCTCTCGGATGAAGGCAGCAAGGTCCGCGGCATCAAGTTCAAGGACGGGAGCGAGCTGGCCTGCGACATGGTGGTGATTTCCGCGGGCATTCGGCCCAACGCGGAACTGGCGAAGGAGGCGGGGCTGACCGTCGAGCGCGCGATCGTGACCGACGACCAGATGCTCACGAGCGATCCGGACATTTATGCCGTCGGCGAATGCGTGCAGCACCGCGGCAAAATCTATGGTCTTGTCGCGCCCATCTGGGAGCAGTGCCATGTGCTGGCGGATCACCTCACGGGGACGAATCCCGCAGCGGCGTACAGCGGATCGTTCATCGCCACGAAGCTGAAGGTGATGGGCGTGAACGTGGCTTCGATGGGCG
>JBEHXY010000202.1:0-7352 GCA_048498455.1 Planctomycetota bacterium
GATTTCGCCGGATCAGACCACGGAGGTGAAGGGGGTGCCGCTGGAGCAGATCGGGCCGGGTCATTACCAGGGGCGGTTCACGCCGTCGCAGCGCGGGACGTACCTGGTGACGGTGGCGGATGGCAAGACCAGCGATCCGCTGGCGACCGGCGGCGGCGTGCTGTCCTATCCGGCGGAATATCGGGATTTGAAGCCCAATGCGCCGCTGCTGACCGCGATGGCCGAGGCCACCGGCGGCAAGCAGCTGTCGTCCCTGGAAGGGGTGTTTGGCCAGAAGCCCGAGCCGGTGCGCAGTTTCTGGCCGCTCTGGGAGATGCTGCTGGTGGTGATCACGTCGTCGCTGCTGCTGGACGTGGCGTGGCGGCGGCTGAACCTGGCGGAGTATTTCCATCGGCGGCGTCCGGTGGGGATGCCGGTGCTGCAGGGGGCGGGCGGGGGCGCCGCGATGGGCGCGTGGCGGAACATTCGCAGCGGGCGGCGGGAGGTGGAATCGCAGCGGGACAACTTGCGTGACCGGGTGGATGCCCTGGCCAGCGCCGCGCCCGCGGATACGGGCAACGTGCCTCCCGCCGGGACTGGCACCGCCGTGACCGGGACGCCCAAGCCCGCCGCGACGAAGCCGGGGGTGTCGGAGGGCTATGCGAACCGGCTGATGGGCGCGAAGAAGCGCGCGGCGGAGCAGATTCGCGAGCAGACGGAAGAAGGAAAGTGAGTTCAGGGGCGGGAGTGGTTACTGCCCGTAGGTTTTCAGCAGCTGCGCGAAGTCGTCCTTGAAGGCTTCGCCGCCGAGCTTGCTGCCGAAGAGCACCTGCAGGTCGGCCAGCTTCTTTTTGACTTCCGGCGCGGCGGCGGTGGGGTCGATGGCGATCGAGGCCTGCATGATCCGCAGCCAGCATTCCCAGTAGCTGTCGACGCCGGGGGTGATGCGCGGCTGGATGCGTTCAAAAAAGTCCTTGGCGTAGGCGTAATCCCGCGGGGTCTTGGATTCCTGGGCGATGGCGAAGCAGGCGCGGGCCTCGGTCATGAAGGAGCGCAGGTCCTCGGGCTTCTGCTTTTCCAGTTCGAGCGCGAGCGTGCGGCCTTCCTGCGGGTGGCCGGCGCGCACCAGCATGTCGGCGCGAATCTGCCGGTACTCGTACACGGTGTCGGCTTTCCCCTCCTTGAGGGATTGATCGATGATCGGCTCGAGCAGTTTCGCGACGTAATCGGCGAGGCGTCGGGCCTGCGCCGGGTCGCTTTTTTCCACGCGGGTGATTTCTTCGAGGCTGCTCACCGCCATGCCCTTGATCACATCAAGAGCGTCCTGACCCTTGCCCCTGGCGTAGGCTTCGACAGCGTCAAAGGCTTTGTCCGGCTGGCCGTTCATCTGGTAGGCCTGGACTTTGTAGCGCAGGATGGCGCCCTGCTGCGCCGGGCTGAGGTCGGCCTGCCGGGCATCGAGCTTCTGCAGGCGATCGAGCGCGGTGGGCGCATCCTTGATTGCCGGGTGCAGCGCGGCGCCGGCTTCGATCAGCCAGATGTCGGGCAGGTAGGTCTTGGCGCGGGCCAGGGCCTCGGGCGGCGTGTTGGGCGGCGGGCTCTCGAGCAGCTTGAGGAAATCGGCGCAGGCGGCGAAGAGCTCTTTGCCCAGGGACTTCGCGCGCTCGTCGGAAATTTTGTCGGCGGAAAGCCTGCGGGCGGAAGTGATGATGAGGTGGAACCGGGCGTCGAGATAATTCGGGTCCTCCGGCGGCACCTGGGCGAAGGCTTCGGCTGCCTCGTCGAGCTTGTTGTTGTCCTCGAGGGTGCGCGCCTGGGCGTAGCGATAGCGGGCATCGCCGAGCTTCGTGGTCGACAGCGACAGGGCGCGCTCCGAGAGGTCGCGCAATTCCGGAGAAGCGCCGGCCTCACCGGCGGCCTTGCGAAGTTCGGCGATCTGCTGCACGGCCAGCTCCACGATCGGCTTGGTCCGCGGATCGGTCGCAGGGGCGATTTCGGCAAAGGCCACGTTGTAGCGGGCGGCCTCGGCGAGGTTGCCGAGCAGCGCGTTGCACACGCCCGCAAGGAACGACCCCTCGAGCTTTTCCCCGGCGTTGGCGTTGGGCGCGTTGTAGACGGCGGCAGCCGCGGTGGCGGCAGTCTGCAGCTTCTGCTTGCTCTCGGGCGTGTCGCCCTTCTGGCCGAGGCTGCTGGTGTAGGCCACGGCGAGCTGCTGCATCGGGTGAAGCTCGGCGACATTGGCTTCGTCAGGGACCTGGTTGGCGAGTTGCTCGAAGACGAGGTCGCGGTAGCGGGGATCGCGCCGCAGGATGCCGGCGAGAATGCCCAGGGCGTCCTGCTCCGCCTGGGTGCGGGCCGGCCCGGTTTTGGTCTGGGCCTCGGCCCAGCCGACGCGATAGGCGAGCATTTCCGTCGAGGCGCGGGCTTCGGAGTTGTTCTGCGGAAGCCACGCGGTGAGCTTTTCCAGGGCGGCGCGGGCGCCGGCGAAGTCCTGGCGGCGAAGCTGCACCACCACCGCCTGGTATCGCGCCTGGTACTGCACCCACGACGGGGCCTGAGGATTCTGGGCGCGCTCCAGATCGGCGGCGGCCTTGTCGAGGTCGCCCGCTTCAGCCAGCGCCTTGCCGCGAAGCAGCAGCGACTGGTTGTTCACGCCGGTGTCTTCCTTGGCGTCGGCCCACTTGCCGAGCGTTTCCGCGGCGGCCAGCAGCAGGGGCTTGCGCTCGGGCGCGGCAGGGTCCAGCGCCATGGCGCGAAAGTATTGTCCCCACGCCCCATAGTAGGCCGCCTCGACGGAGGCGTTGTAGCAGCGCAGGTACGCGGGCTCGTCGAAGGAACCCTTCTCGGCGTCGCGCATGCCGGCGGCGAGGCTGGTGTTCGCCTGGTTCATCAACCGGTCGGCCAGCGCCGACAGCGGGGCCAGCGCCGCGCGGTCCTTGGGCGTGTTGGCCCAGTATTCCATGCGGTTGATGATCGGTTCGGACAGGCGGCCGAAGATGAACTTGGCGTGATCGAGCGCCCACACGCCGTCGATGCCCTGCACCTGCGAATCGAGATAAGCGCTGATGGCGGCGGTGTATTCGCCGGTGATGCGGGCGGCCTCGAGGCGGTTCTTGGAAATCTCGCTCCACTGCGCCACGATACGCTGGGCCTTCCACAGATTTTCCGCGGGAGTTCCCTTCGCGGCCGTTTCCTGCGCGACGATCAGATCGGTCTGGTTCAGGCGCAGCAGGTCGCAGGCGAAGCGCGAGTCGGCGTGGGGCACGAGGACGTACTTGTTCGCGGGGGCCGTCGTGGTCGTCTGCGCAGGGGCATACAGCGCCGTTGCGAGTGCTCCTGCGGCGGCCATCGCCGCCATCCACGTGCGTTTCCGCATGCTGCCTTCCACCGCCGCCGGGAAGTTGTTGTTGGAAAAACGTCGCCGCACGGCCTAACCCTGGGCCGCCGCGAAGGCCACCTGCTGATACTTGGCTTTCACGCAGTCATTGTAGACGGTGATCACATCCTGGTAGGGAACGAGTTTGTCGGGAACGATGATCACCTGCACGTCGTCGCTGAGCCGGGCCTTTTTCTCCTGCAGCACCTGGGCGATCATCTGGTTGTGCGACTGATCGACGGAATCGACCGCGTCCATGCGCAGTGGCGTGGCGTCGAAGGCGGTGACATAGGTTTCATCGTTCTGGCGGCGCAGAACGATGTTCATGCGGACCGCCGGCATCTTGGTGTTGATGGCCTCGCTGCCAAGGCCGGCCTTGTCGACGGCGGTGTTGCTGGTGAGGAACAGTTCGGGGGCCGCGAGTCCGGCGCCCAGCATGAAGAAAATGAGGATGCACAGCACGATGTCGACCATCGGGGTCATGTTGGGACCCACGTGGGCCGACATCTTGCGGAGAGGGGCGTACCGTCCGGGCATGGGGCGTGGCTCCGTGGGTTAGTCGCGCTTG
Organism: Planctomycetota bacterium; assembly: GCA_048498455.1. Classification (GTDB taxonomy): domain Bacteria; phylum Planctomycetota; class Phycisphaerae; order WQYP01; family WQYP01; genus CALCHA01. Next base: position 3,924 of record JBEHXY010000202.1, read on the forward strand.
GTGGAGAAGTTGACGCTCTTGATGTTGGCCTGGGCGCAGGAGATGAGAATGGGGGCGATCCAGTTGTAGGACAGGTCGCGGTCGGCCCGCAGGATCACCTTGAGATCGGGGGCGCTGCGTTTCTCGCGATCGAGGTAGCTGGCGAGAGCCGCGGGCGCCATGAGCTGGCCGCGCACATAAATGTCCGGCTCGACCGCGGGGTTGATATGGCCGCCCTGGTTGGCATCGGGTCCCTGCACCACGTTGATGATGAGGCGGTCGCGCTGCTCGCCGAGTTCCTGGCCGAGCGACGCCTTGGGAATCGTGACCTGGTCGTTGGCCTCGTCCTTGGCCAGGTTGCCGCAGATCATGAAAAAAATGATCAGGCACATGACCACGTCGATCAACGGCGTGACGTTGACGTGGTCGTCGTGCATTGGTTCGAGGCCCCTGCGTTTCACGGGTCGGGCTCCTGGCAACGGGCGGGTGCGTTCATCTCAAGGGCAAACGTGGGGACTTCATTCGGCAGGAGCGGCCTGCGTTTCGGCGACCGGCTGCTCGCGCTCGCTGGCGGCGGCGCTCTCGCGCGGCGGCTTGCGGCGGCGAAGCATCTCGTCGGGCTCGCCGGGCGCGGGACGCAGGCTCTCCAGCAGTTCCTCCGCCACCCCCGCCGCATGCGTGGTGATGCGGTCGACCTTGGTGCGATAGAAGCCATAGATGACGAGGCAGGGAATCGCGACCAGCAGCCCGAAGAACGTGTGCCACAGGGCCGTGCCGATGCCGCCGGCAAGCTTCGCCGCCGGGGTGGCGCCGCCTTCCTGCATAAGCGCGTAGAAGGCCATGATCATGCCCAGCACCGTGCCGAGGAGTCCCAGCAGCGGTCCGATGTTGCCGATGACGTTCATGGGTTCGATGCGCCGGAACCAGCGCGAGGTCTGATCGCCGATGGACGTTTCCAGCGCCTCGTGCATGACCGCGTATTTCAGGTGGGCGCGCTTGATGGCGGCATGCAGCGCCTGGCTGACGAACGTCTTATCAGTGGCGGTGAAATCGAGAAGGTCCTGGTATTGGCGGTTGTCGATCAGGGCCCGCAGGTGGGCGGAGGTCTTGGCCGGGGCGATCTTGCTGTCGCGGATGTGCAGGATCGCATCGATGGCGAAGGCGATGCCCGCGATCGACGACAGCGCCAGCAGCCCCAGCACCAGGAAGTCGAAGGTCATGAAGACCCACTGCGGGAGGGCGACGACCTTGGCGGGAGCGGCATCGGCGGCGAACGCCGGCGATGCCAGAAGCAGCACGATCATCCCCACCGCTGCCCCCCGGGAAATGCGTCCACGTGCCATCAAAACCGCCTCCTGCCGACTGTGCGCCGTTTGACCACGCCGGCGCGTCCTTGAGAGATTGCACAACCGCCGCACGCGCGGGGGTTACTGTCCGAGATCTTTGTCCGAGACGAACTTGTAGGTGCCGCCGTTGCGCTTGGCCAGCAGCTGCAGCTGTTCCTCGTAGCTGGGATCGTGGTTGACGAACGCCAGCGTGAAGATTTTGACTTTCTTGTCCTTGTTCAGCCGCTCGATCACGTCGGCAAGCGCCGGATCGAAATGGCCGTCGGTGAGAAAATAGATCATCTCGGGCTTCATCGCAAAGGCCCGCTGGAAGGCATCCTGGAACGGCGGAAGCAGGTCGTCGTTCTGACCCTCCGCCCGGAATTCCTTGATCTTCTGCGCAAACTCGGCCTTCACGGAATTGGTCGCCCGATCCAGCTGGTTGCCGCCCACGGACTCGGCCGTCTGCGAGACCATCACCACGTTGAACATCTGCATCGGGAGCAGGTTCTGCACGGAGCGGACCGCTTCCTTCTGCAGGTAGTCGAAGTTGTCGATCATGGAGCCGGAGTGATCGAGGATGTACACGATGCGGGTGGCCGCGCCGCCGGTGCCGTAGAAGGTGGCCTTGGGTCCACCCCCGCCGCCGCCGCCGGGCGTGCCATAAGGTGAAAGGTTGCCGCCCTCCCCCACGCCGGCCGTGGGGCCGCTGACCGATGCGCCCGTCCCGATGCCGATGACGAAGGGATCTTCGCCGGTGTTGCCCTTGAGGAAATCCGCCGCGTTGTTGTCGCCGACCGCCTTGGCCCAACCCTCGGTGCGCATCATGTCGCGAATGCGATCCTGCGCCATTTTTCCGGGATCGGCGTCGGCGCCGGCGGTCTTGTTCACGTCCGGACCGCCGTTGAGCGCCGGGTCGCTGAAGCTGGTGGGCACGACGATCTGGATGGCGTCGTCCTTGTTCATGGCCTCGCGCGCCGCCGCGAGCACGAAAATGCCCACCAGGATGACGCCGAGGTGAACCGCAGCGCTGACCATCCAGGGCACGACGTAGGACATCCATGCGGGATCGTCCACCTCGCCGGGCAGCAGACCCAATTCCTCTTCCGGGAGAAGCGGCGCAGGCGCCGGGGGCGCGGGGGTGTCGACCAATGAATCGCTCATGAGACCCTCCACCAGGTCATCTGCCAATGACCTCCCCACCCACCGCCACAGGACCACTATAAGCCGTCGAATGGCAAATGGCTATGGCATTTTGCCGGCTCCTGCAGAGCGCGCTGTTGACCGGCCTGCAATGGTTGAGCTCAGAGGAATGATCGGGGGCGCCAGCGCAGTCATTCGCCTTGACAGAGGTTCGATAATCCGTTAATCCAAAGGGGTGATTTAACGGTCCTCAGCCAGTTCCCCCGGACGACCTGTGCTTCGACGCGGTGTTCACCTTTGCCCGTCGGACATGGCTGATGACCAAGCTAACATGGAGAGTGATCATGCCCCCACGCAAAACCAAAGCAGCCGCCGCGGCTCCGGCTTCGCCGGCCGCAGCGCCCGCCCCTGCCGCCGCCCCCGCAACGCCTGCCGCTCCGGCGGTCAGCCGTTCGGAGACCAAGGGTTCTGGCACCGCGAAGGCCGCTCCGGCGACCCCCGCCGCCCGCCAGATCACCGACGAGATGATCGCCCGCCGCGCGTTCGAGATTTACGCCGGCCGCGGTTATGCCGCGGGAGACCAGGACGCCGATTGGCATGAGGCCGAACGCCAGCTTCGCGCGGGCCTCTGATCCGCCCCGATCGCTCCCCGCGGGACTTCCTGCCGGGGAACTGCTTTAAGCAACGATACTTGTGAACTTTGGGCTCGGAACGGCAACGTTCCGGGCCCTTTTTGTTTTTGCCGCCCGTCAGGACCGGCCGGAGGCAAGCAGCGTCCGCTGGGCGCTGAACGCCCCCCGCGCCGCCGGCCACAACGAGGCCAGCCACGCCAGCAGCGTCGTCAGCACCACCGACAGCACCAGGAAGAACACCATGTACTGCGCCGCCTCTGCGGCGTTCAGCGACAGGAAGTGCGTCGGGAAACCCACCGTGCGGTCCACAAGCGTGAAGGAATACGCCAGCTCCAGGCCCGCCGCCGTGC
>JBEHXY010000203.1:0-7317 GCA_048498455.1 Planctomycetota bacterium
GTGGCTGCGGCGGCGGCGGCGCGGGTGGCGGGGGTTTGAGGGGGGCGTGGGGTGGCCCTCGTAGCAGGTGGTGAAGGGCCCAGGGATTGCGATCCCTGGGCTTGGAGTGCGGGTGTTGGGGATGGATGGAGGTGAGGGAATGTTGTTGCGGGCGAGGGGCGGGGGTGGGGATGATGGGGGGTGGGATGCGGCAAGGAGGTAGGTATGGAGACGGCATATCCGGTGGAGTGGGTGGAGGCGACGGGGGAGGGAGTGTTGGCGGTTCTGCGCGATTGGTATCGGCAGCAGGTGCGGGTGGATCCGGACGTGGAGGCGGGGTTGGAGTTGGGGCGGGAGACGACGGTGGCGGCGTGGGTGTGGGCATGCGACTTCCTGCCGTGGAAGGGGTTGGCGAAGGCGATGAACAAGGGGTTTGGGGTGGAGATTCCGCTGGGTGCGTGGCGGGAGGTGTTGGAGCCGGCGAAACAGCGGACGGTGGGCGGGGTGTGCGATTTGTTGGCGGCGCATGCGCGATTGCCGCGGGTGAGGCCCGCGGAGGTGCTGGGACGGACGTGCGTGGAGGCGGGGGTGTTCTTGACGGTGAAGAGCTTGCTGGCGGAGGCGGGGGCGGATGTGAGCGAGGTGGCGCCGTCGACGGAACTGCGGCTGTATGCGCGGGCGTATGCGGGGGTGTTTTTGGGAAAGGTGTCGATGCTGGCGCCTGGGAGGTTGCCGGGGGTGGTGATGCGGTATTCGCGGAAGGCGGTGTGGGGGGTGTTGGCGGCGATGGTGCTGGTGCCGGAGGTGGTGGTGGGGGTGACGAGCGGGTGGGACTTTGATCCAATGTTCGTGGCGGGGGCGGTGCTGCTGGCGTTTGCGGCGATGTGTTGCGTGGCGGGGCGGGAGGGGTTTGGGCCGGAGGTGGGGTTTGAGGGGGTGCGGACGTTTCGGGATCTGGCGGTGGTGATGGCGGGGGGAGAGGGGCGGGGGGCGGGGGAAGATTGAAGGGGCGGGGGATTGAGGGAAGGCGGGGCGTTTTTTGAGAGGGTTGGATGATGGTGGATGGACGTGAGGGCGAGGTGGGGCGGCACGCTGGAGTGTGAACTCGGGACGCGCCGGGGTGTTGTGGGGCGCCTGAGGGGAGGTTGAGGGGGTGCCGCGACGTGGCAAGCCCGCTCGGGGGTCGATGTTGGGAGCGGGGAAGCGGTTCGATTTGGGGAGGGGGGACGCACACTGAAGTGTGAACTCCGGACGCGCGCTGGCGAAGGCGGGGTGGGGGTTCGTGGGGTGGGGTTGCGCGGGGATTGACAGGGGGTTTCGGCGTGTGCAGGATGCGGGGATGGGTGAGATGACGCATATGGAGCGGTTGTGGGAGGCGGGGCAGCGGTTGCTGGGTGGGGGGCGGTATGTGGCGGCGCGGGCGGCGCTGGAGGGGGCGGAGGGGATTGCGTGGCGGCGGCGGGATGCGGGGGCGTTGGCGCGGATGTATTTGCCGCTGCTGGAGGCGCGGCGGCAGATTCGGTATCACGCGGTGGAGGGGGTGGTGTTGATTTGTTCGCCGAGCGGGCGGGCGCGGGAGGAGAAGGCGCAGTTGGATCGGTTTTTGGAGTGCGAGGCGGGGACGGTGCTTTTGGCGTGTGCGGCGGGGGAAGGGGAGGCGGCGTGCCGGTTTGCGGGGTCGGTGGGGTATGCGTCGCGGCGGACGGGGCGGCGGCTGGAGGCGCTGGTGCTGGTGAAGTTGGCGGAGGAGGTGCGGATGGCGTCGGGGGCGGAGCCGCTGTTTGCGGCGGGGCTGACGGTGGAGTGGACGAAGGATGCGGGGAGCATGGTGGGGGCGTCGACGGAGGAGCGGTTGAAGGTGCCTCTGCCGCCGCCGGGGTGGTATGAGGGGAAGGAGGCGTTGCACGGGGTGGCGCGGGAGAGCCTGATCACGGGGTGGGAGGCGTTGGCGCTGAAGTGGCAGCGGCGGCATCCGCCACCGGCGGGGGCGGATGCGTGGGAGGAGATGGCGTGGTTGCGGCTGGCGCTGCGGGTGGATCCGGCGTGTGAGCCGGTGGCGATGAGGATGGTGGCTCTCGCTGAAGGAGTGCTGAGGACTGAGTGCTGAGTGCTGAGTGCTGAGGGGGAGTTGGGAGTTCCCATGCCTGTGGCATGGGGTGTGCAGGATTGCGCGGGGGTGGGGTGTGGTGGGGTGTTTGGAGGAGATGTGATGGGGCGTGTTGGATTGGGCGACGTTTTGGCGTGTGGGGTGGCGGGGTCATTGTTGTGGTTTGCGGGGCAGCGGTTGGCGCGGAAGCGGCGGCGGATCGAGATGGGGGGCAGGACGGTGCTGATCACGGGGGGTTCGCGGGGGCTGGGGCTGCTCTTGGCGCGGGAACTGGTGGGGCTGGGGGCGAAGGTGGCGGTGTGCGGGCGGAACGAGGAGGAATTGCGGGCGGTGCGCCATGAGTTTGCGGGGCGGGCGCTGGTGGCGTTGCCGTGCGATGTGACGAAGCGGGCGGAGGTGGAGCAGTTGGTGGCGGATGTGGAGGAGGTGTTCGGGCCGGTGGATGTGCTGATCAACAACGCCGGGACGATCACGGTGGGGCCGCTGGAGCTGATGACGGCGGAGGACTATGAGGAGGCGATGGATCTGCATTTCTGGGCGCCGTTGTGGACGACGCTGACGGTGCTGCCGAGCATGCGGGAGCGGGGGATGGGGCGGATCGTGAACATCTCGTCGATCGGGGGGAAGGTGCCGGTGCCGCACCTGGCGCCGTATGTGGCGAGCAAATTTGCGTTGACGGGGTGGAGCGAGACGGTGCGGGCGGAGGTGGCGAAGGATGGCATTTATGTGACGACGGTCTGTCCGGGGCTGATGCGGACAGGATCGCCGCGGAACGTGGGGGTGAAGGGGCGGTATGAGCAGGAATATGCGTGGTTTGTCTTAGGGGATTCATTGCCGGGGATGTCGATGTCGGCGCGGCGTGCGGCGCGGCGGATCATCGATGCGGCGATGCATGGGGACGGGGAGGTGGTGCTGGGGTTGCCGGCGCAGGTGGCGGCGCGGTTACATGGGGTGGCGCCGGGGTTTGTGTCGGAGCTGATGCGGCTGCAGAACCAGCTGGTGCTGCCGCGGCGGCCGGAGAAATGGGACTCGGGGGAAGGGGCGCGGAAGCATGCGGGGTGGGAGAGCGAAAGCTGGGTGGGGCGGAGTTTTCTGACGAAGCTGACGCAGAAGGCGGCTCAGGAGAACAACGAGGTGAGGGGCGGGGGGCGGCCGGGGTGAGCGGTGGGGCCTGCGATGAACATCGATGCACCTAGATGAGACGAGTTGGGGTGCGTGAGAAAGGGGCGTGGAGCCGGGGGCGGCTGAGGTGGTGGTCCGGGGTTTGCGACACGCGTTCTTTGTGGCCAACACAAGACGAAAGGAGACCACGCCATGACAACGTACAACCTGGACAGCAAGGCGATCGACCGGTTGCAAGACCTGTTGAGCATCAACATCGACAGCCAGAAGGGTTTTCAGGAGGCGGCGGAGCACACCAAGGATGCGCAGCTGAAGCAACTGTTCACGGAGTTCGCCCAGAAGCGGGCGCACAACGCGGCGGAGTTGCGGCAGACGATCAGCGCGGCGGGCACGGAACCGACGACGTCGGGGTCGGTGTCGGCGACGCTGCACCGCTGGTGGATCGACGCCAAGCAGGCGCTGACGGGGGCCAACCCGGAGACGGTGCTGAGCGAAGCGGAGCGGGGCGAGGACTCGATCAAGCACACGTACCAGGACGCCTTGAAGGAGTTGGACACGACGGCGGTGCGTGACGTGGTGGAGCGTCAGTTCCGGAACGTGCAGGAGGGACATGACCGGGTGAAGGCGCTTCGGGAAACGTACAAGCATCGTAATCCGCGCGACTGAGCGAGCGGACACCGGGATATTCTCCGGAGTCGCCATTGATCCCGCCTCGGCTTGCCGGGGCGGGTTCGTTTTTGCAGCGATTTGGGGGAGCCGCCGATGAACACAGATGAACACCGATCGACGAGGAGGGGTGACTGGTAATTGGTAATTGGTAATTTGCTGACGCATTGGCGGGGGGTCCGTTCTTCGGCGGCAGCCAATTACCAATTACTAATTACCAATTACCCGTTTTTCGTCGTGGGGCGTCTTAATGGGAACTTAACGAGGAGCTAATACGGGACGGGGTTGGGTGGGGCTAATTTTCCGGGCAAGGAAACTTGTTTGGAGATTGCGGATGGTTGCTCTTTCGAAGTTGTGCGTGGCGGGGTTTGCGGCGGGCGGGTTGTTGGCCGGGACGGTTTCTGCGGAGACGCGGATCCAGGGGTCGGGGGCGACGTTTCCGGCGCCGTTGTATGCGAAGTGGGTGCAGGCGTACAACGCGGGGCATCCGGAGGTGAAAATTGATTACCAGGCCGTGGGATCGGGCGCCGGGATCAAGGGGATCACGGACCGGACGGTGATGTTTGCGGGTTCGGATGCGCCGATGACGGCGGACCAGGAGAAGTCGGCGGGGGCGAGCGGGGCGCATGTGCTGCACTTGCCGACGGTGGCGGGGCCGGTGGTGTTGACCTACAACGTGCCGGGGGTGAACGAGCTGAAGATCGATGGGGCGGTGCTGGCGGATATTTTCCTGGGGAAGGTGGAGAAGTGGAATGATGGGAAGCTGAAGGCGTTGAATGCGGGGGCGAATCTGCCGGACATGCCGATCACGGTGGTGCACCGGTCGGATGGGTCGGGGACGACGTTTATCTTCACGAACTACCTGTCGAAGGTGAGTCCGGAGTGGTCGTCGAAGGCGGGGAACGCGACGGCGGTGGAATGGCCGACGGGTTCGGCGGGCAAGGGCAACGACGGGGTGGCGGCGGCGGTGAAGAAGACGGAAGGGGCGATCGGGTATGTGGAGTGGGCGTATGCCACGAAGCAGAAGTTGCCGTATGCGTTGCAGGTGAACAAGTCGGGCAAGGCGATGCAGGCGTCGATTGAAGGGGTGCAGGCGGCGGCGGCAGCGGAAGCGGCGAGCTTTCCGGCGGACATGAAGGTGTCGATCACGGACGCCGCGGCGGCGGATGCGTATCCGATCGCGGGGTTCACGTACCTGCTGGTGTATGACGATCTCTCGTATTTGAAGGACAAGGCGGCGGCGCAGCAGCTGTTGAACTTCATCCTGTGGTGCGAGACGGACGGACAGGGCATGGCGAAGGACCAGGGGTATGCGGCGCTTCCGAAAGATGCGCAGGAGAAGGTGATCGCGAAGTTGAAGACGATCACGTTTGACGGCGAGGCGCTGCTCAAATGACGCAGGGAGCGCCGGAAGGCGTCGTGCAGTACGTATCGCATCCGCCGGCGGAGACGGGTCTCCGCCGGCGGTCGAGCGCGCTGCGGCTGCGGGTGATGGATGCGTTGACGGCGTGGGCGGCGACGGGCGGGGCGCTGCTGCTCATCGGCTTGCTGGTCCTGCTGGTGGGGGTGGTGGCGGCGGGGGCGTGGCCGGCGGTGAAGACGTTCGGGGTTTCGTTTTTGACAAGGTCGGGGTGGAATCCGGTCAAGCAGACTTTCGGGGCGTGGCCCTATGTCTACAGCACGCTGGTGACGTCGGTGGTGGCGCTGGTGATGGCGGTGCCGGTGAGCGTGGGGACGGCGTTGTTTTTGACGAAGCTGGCGCCGCGGATGCGGTTCGTGAAGAAGCTGGTGGGTCTGGCGAGCTTCCTGGTGGAGTTGCTGGCGGCGATTCCTTCGATTGCGTATGGGTTGTGGGGGATTGCGGTGCTGGTGCCGCTGATGCAGAAGGGGGTGCAGCCGGCGCTGGCGAAATCGCTGGGCAACTTGCCGTGGGTGGGGGAACTGTTTGCGAAGCCGGCGTCGGGGTTCAACCTTCTGTCGGCCTCGGTGGTGCTGGCGATCATGGTGACGCCGATTGTGACGGCGATTGTGCGGGATGTGCTGTCGGTGTCGCCGCCGGAACTGGAGCAGGGAGCGCTGGGGCTCGGGGCGACGTGGTGGCAGTCGCAGAAGCTGGTGCTGGGGTATTCGAAGCTGGGGATTTTCGGGGCGGTGATCCTGGGGTTGGCGCGGGCGATGGGGGAGACGATGGCGGTGACGATGATCATCGGGAACGCGGCGCCGCGGGGGTATTCGCTGTTTTCCTCGGGGCAGACGATTTCGTCGGAGCTGGCGAACCAGTTCAACAACGCGGACACGGACGGCGAGAAGCAGGCGCTGCTTTACCTGGCGCTGGTGCTGCTGGCGATCACGATGGTGATCAACGGAGTGGCGCGCGTGATTTTGTTGCGAGTCACAAGCGGAAAGAAGAGGCGGTGAGGGGATGACGACGCTTCCGATGGAAACATTCGTGCGGCAGGAGACGTTTCACGCGCGGCTGGCGCGCTGGACGAACCGGCTGGTGGTGGCGTTGTGTTACCTGGCGGCGATGGCGACGCTGGCGGCGCTGTTCGCGATTTTCGGGTACATCCTGTATCGCGGGGCGACGAGCATTTCGGGGAGCTTTTTTACGAAGCTGCCGGCGCCTTCGGATGAAGTCGGGGGGATGCGGAACTGCATTGCGGGATCGCTGGTGCTGATCGGGATGGCGTCGGTCGTGGGGCTGCCGATCGGACTTCTCGCGGGGATTTACCTGGCGGAATATGCAAAGGACAACCTGTTCAATCACGGGATCCGGCTGGTGATTGATGTGCTGGCGAGCGTGCCGTCGATCATCGTGGGGGTGGTGGCGTACCAGCTGGTGGTGGTGCCGATGAAGACGAATTCGGCGTGGGCGGGGGCGTGTGCGCTGGGGCTGATGATGTGTCCGATCATCGCGCGGACGACGGAGGACATGCTGAAGCTGGTGCCGCGGAGTTTGCGCGAGGCGTCGATCGGGCTGGGCGGGTCGAAGTTTCAGACGCTGGTGAAGGTGATTCTGCCGGCGGCGAAGGGCGGGATCATCACGGGGGTGATGCTGGCGGTGGCGCGGGTGGCGGGGGAGACGGCGCCGCTGCTGTTCACGGTGCTGGGATCGGACCAGCCGGTGTTTTCGATGGATCGGACGTTCCCCTACATGCATGCGGATCTGATGCATGCGTTTCCGTCGCTGACGGTGCAGATTTTCAAGTATGCGACCAGCGCGGAGCCGGAGTGGATCAACGAGGCATGGGCGGGGATGCTGGTGCTGATCACGCTGGTGCTGGTGCTGAATGTGGCGGTTCGGTGGACGAGCCGGCGGAAGCATCCGGCGGGGTGAGGGGGGCGGGCGGGGCGACACGGGTGATGGAAATGCCCGTAAGAATCGCGGCGTTGCGCTGCAGCATGTCATGTTTGGTGCGGCGGAAAGCGCGGCCGCGGGTGGC
>JBEHXY010000204.1:0-7316 GCA_048498455.1 Planctomycetota bacterium
GGCGGGTGCTTGGGGCGGGCGCGGGGGTTGGTGGGAGGGAACTGTGTGCGCTCCCCGCGGTACTGATTGGCGGTGGCGGTAGTGATCGGCGCTACAGGAGGGCGGCTCTGGGGAGGGGGGCGGGGGCGGGGGCGGGGAGGGTGGTGATGGCGTGTTGGAGTTCGGCGATGTCGAGGGGTTTGGTGAGATGGTGGGCGAAGCCGGCGGCTTTGGAGCGGCGGAGGTCGTCGGGGGAGCCGTGGCCGGAGATGGCGATGGCGGGGAGGCGGGGGTGGGTGGTGCGGAGGCTTCCGAGGAGGTCGATGCCGGAGCCATCGGGGAGGGAGAGGTCGGAGATGAGGAGGTCGAGGGGGTGCTGGCGTGCGAGGCGGAGGGCGTCGGCGAGGGAGGGGGCGGGGTGGACGGTGTGGCCGAGTTTGTGGAGGAGGCGGGTCATGACGGCGAGGGTGTCGGGGTGGTCTTCGACGTAGAGGATGCGGAGGGGCGCGGGGCGGAGGGCGGGATCGGGGAGGGGATCGGCGGCGGGGAGGAATTCGCTCAAGGGGAGGCGGACGATGAAGGTGGCGCCTTTTCCGGGGCCGTCGCTGGCGGCGGAGAGAGAGCCGCCGTGGAGTTTGACGAGGGAGCGGGAGATGGCGAGTCCGAGTCCGAGGCCGCCGAACTGGCGTGGGGTGTCGGCGTGTCCTTGTTCGAAGGGGCTGAAGATGGAGCGGAGGTGTTCCGGGGGGATGCCGACGCCGTTGTCGGAGATCTGGACGACGACGGCGGCGCCGGGGGCGTGGGGGTTGGCTTCGGTGATGTTGATGGAGATGGCGCCGTGGTCGGGGGTGAATTTGACGGCGTTGCGGAGGAGGTTCCAGAAGACCTGCTGGAGGCGTGCGGGATCGGCGTTGACGCGGCAGGGGGAGCTGGTGGTGTGGAAATGGACGGTGAGGTGCTTGGCGGCGATGGCCTGGGCGCAGGTGTGGAGGGCCTGCTGCAGGAGGCGGTCGACGTCGACAATTTCACGCTTGAGGACGAGCTTGCCTTTCTGGATGCGGGAGATGTCGAGGAGGTCGTCGATGAGGCGGACTTCGAGGAGGATGTTGCGGCGGATGACGCCGGCGTGGTCGCGGATGGCATCGGGGAGGGCGGTATCGGCTGCGAGGTCGGAGGCGGCGGCGAGCGCGGGGGTAAGCGGGGTGCGGAGCTCGTGGGAGAGGATGCTGAGGAAGAGGTCCTTGGCGTGGTTGGCGGCGCGGGCTTCGCGGGTGCGGCGGTGGAGGATTTCGGTGCCGAGGGCGACCTGGGCGCCGGTGATGAGGAAGAGGAGGATGCGGATGAACTCGTGGTTCTGGGCGGCGAGGAGGCCAGCGGGTCCGGCGACTTCGGATTCACCGACGAAGGCGGCGAGGACCATGGCGGCGAGGCCGGGCCAGAGTCCGCCGAACCAGGTGGCGAACATGACGGCGGGGATGAAGACGATGAGGCTGTTCTGCACATGGAGCCAGGGGGAGGCGAGCCAGCGGAGAAGTCCGACGGCGGGGACGGTGAGGAAGGCGATGGCGATGCGCAGGAGGTAGGCGGGAAAGCCCTGGCGGAGGGCGGGAAATCGAGGCATGGGGCACCTCCAGGGGGCGCGGCAGGGGGATGCGCGGGGGCGGTTAGCGCCAGGCGCATGGGCGGCCCATAAAGACAGGACGGGTTTCGGGGCGAGGGTCTAACGCAATCGGAGAATTTGTGCGGAAGTTTTTTGCAGGTGACGAGGGACGAAGGCGGGCGGGGTGCGGATAATGGTGAGCGGCGGTTTGCGGGGGGCGGTGCGGTGCGGGGGGTGGGCGCGGGGAATGCGCGGCGCGAGGCTTTGCGTTTTAGGTTTTGCATTCTTACGATGGGCGGCGGCGGGGCGAGAATGCATTCAGAGGCGTTGAACGGAGTTGGTATGGATAGCCGGTTTACGCTGAAAGACTTTGTGTTTTTGGCGTTGTTTGTGATGGTGATCGGGGCGGTGGTGCTGGTGGGGTTTCAATTTCATTACCAGGAAATGCGGCTTAATGATGTGAAGACGCAGATGGGGCGGCTGGCGGACAATCAGCAGCAGCAGCTGACGGTGCTGACGGAGATCCGGAATTCGCTGCGCGGCGGGGTGCGGGTGGCGGGGGGCTTCGAGGGCGGGCCGGCGGGGTCGCAGCCGTCGGGGCGGATACGGCGGAAGAACGCGGATGGATCGCTGTACGTGTTTTATCCGGACATTCCGAAGTCGCCACGGGATCCGGTGAAGCAGCCAGGGTATGCGACGGGGGACTGGCAAGTGCAGAACCTGGGGACGGAGCCGAAGGTCATCACGCCGTACATCGAGAAGGATTTGTATGGACTGCTGGCGCAGGCGCCGGTGATGGAAACGATGCTGACGATGAACCCGGACACGTTTGAGTACGAGCCGTTCCTGGCGGACACGTACGAGATCAGCGCGGACGGGCTGCTGTACCGGTTTCGTCTGCGGAAGGAAGTGTGTTTCAGCGACGGGCAGCCGATGACGTCGAAGGACGTGGTGTTCACGTACCAGACGATCATGAACGAGGATGTGGATGCGGCGCCGCTGCGGAGTTACATGAGCTCTGTGAAGAGCTGCACGGCGGTGGATGACCGGACGGTGGAGTTCCGGATGACGGAGCCCTATTTCGGGGCGCTCAACACGCTGGGGCAGATGCTGATTTTGCCGGAGCATATTTACAAGTTTGAGAAGGGGGAGGACTACAACAAGCGGGGCGATTTCCTGGTGGGGAGCGGTCCTTACAAGGTGGATGTGAACGGGTGGCAGCGGGGGCAGCGGCTGGTGATGGTGCGGAACGACAAGTACTGGGGGAGTCGGCCGACGTTCGACAAGCTGGTGTTCACGTTCATTCAGAACCCGCAGGCGGGTGCGCAGGCGTTGCTGGCGGGGCAGATCGACGCGCTGACGACGGAGCTTTCGGGGGCGCCGATTCCGGAGCAGTACCTGCAGTACACGAGCGACAAATCGTTTTTGGAGAAGTTCACGGCGATCAAGTATGGGCGTCCGACGGCCGGGTATGCGTTCATGGGATACAACCTGCGCAAGCCGATGTTCAAGGACAAGGCGACACGGCAGGCGTTGACGATGCTTCTGGACCGGAAGGCGATCGTGACGACGATCCTGAAGGACCAGGCGATGGAGTCGATGAGTCCGTTCAGCCCGCTGACGCCGCAGCATGACAAGAACTTGAAGGCGTGGCCATATGATCCGGAAGGGGCGAAGCAGAAGCTGGCGGCGGCGGGATGGAAGCCGGGATCGGACGGGGTGCTGGCGCGGGATGGGGTGCGTTTCGAGTTTGAGCTGTCGATGGGATCGAACAACCCGATCGGTGACCGGATTGCGGCGTATGCGAAGGAGCAGTTTGCGCATGCGGGCATCTTGATGAAGATCACGCCGTGGGAATTCGCGGTGCTGATGGGGCGGGTGGACGACCGGAACTTCGATGCGTTGATGATGGGGTGGTCGGCGATCGTGGAGGATGATCCGCGGCAGGTGTTCCATTCGGCAAGCATTCCGAACAAGGGGAGCAACGCGCTGGGGTTTGCGAATGAGGAATCGGACAAGCTGATCGATGAAGCGCGGCGGACGCTGGACGACGACAAGCGGATGGAGTTGTGGCACAAGTGGGAGGCGCTGATTTCGGACGAGCAGCCGGAGACATTTTTGTACGCGCGGCTGGACCGGGCGTTCGTGGCGAAGCGCTTCAAGAACACGGCGGCTTACAACCTGGGGCTGGTGCCGCTGGATTGGTTCGTGCCGGCGGGGGAACAGAAGTATCGATGAAAACGCAAAACTCAAAACGGAAATTGCAAAACCTTGGGCGGGGACGGCGCGCGCGGGCGGGGGGCGGGGTCTGGTTGGGAGGGTTCCTTGCCGGTGGGCTTAAGGGGGTGTTTCTTGCGGGGGTTTGGGCATGTTGATGTACGTGTTGCGGCGGGTGGCGCTGATGGTGCCGACGCTGATCGGGATGACGCTGGTGCTGTTCCTGCTGGTGCGTTTTGCGCCGGGGCTGACGACGGGGGGCGGTGCGTTCAGCGCGGGCGGGGACATGCGGACGCAGCAGGCGCGGGAGAAGTCGGAACAGGCGATGAAGAAGCGGCTGCACCTGGTGGATGCGCAGGGGCGGGAGATTCCGCTGATGATGCAGTACGTGTATTGGATGGGGGACACGATGCGGGGGGATTTCGGACAGTCGGTGCAGTACAACACGGACGTGTCAAAGCTGCTGCGGGAGCGGATGCCGGTGACGCTGTCGATGAATGTGATTTCGATGCTGTTGATTTACATTGTGGCGGTGCCGGGGGGGATGCTGGCGTCGGTGCGGCGGGGGAAATCGTTTGATGTGGGATGGAGCCTGTTCACGCTGGCGCTGTTTTCGCTGCCGATCATCTGGGTGGGGGAGTTCCTGGTGGGGTTCCTGGCGAACCCGCAATACCTGGGGTGGTTTCCGGCGGCGGGGGCGCACAGCACGAACACGGAGTGGATGACCTCGATGGGCTATGCGCGGGATTACCTGTGGCACATGGTGCTGCCGGTGGTGTGCCTGACGTATGGGGGATTCGCGTACATTTCGAAGCTGAAGCGGGCGGCGATGCTGGACAACCTGGGGGCGGATTACGTGCGGACGGCGCGGGCGAAGGGGTTGAGCGGGCTGGTGGTGGTGACGCGGCACGTGTTCCGGAACAGCCTGCTGCCGATGATCACGGTGTTCGCGTGGATCATTCCGGGGCTGCTGGGGGGCTCGGTGGTGGTGGAGAGCATTTTTTCGATCAAGGGGATGGGGGATTTGATCCTGACGGCGACGCTGGGGCGGGATTTGCCGATCGTGCAGGCGGTGGCGTTCATCGGGTCGGTGATCACGGTGGTGTGCCTGCTGGTGGCGGATATTTGTTACGCGCTGGCGGATCCGCGGGTGTCGTATGAGTGAGTTCGAGGGAATGGCCGCGGGTGTGGGGCCCTCCTCCGACGGCGGGGGGGAAGTGCTGGATTATGCGCGGCGGAATTCGTACTGGGCGGTGGTGGGGCGGGCGTATTGGCGCGGGCTGATGACGCGGGTGGCGTCGTGGTGGGTGGTGCTGCTGGTGTTTGTGGCGGTGATGGTGCCGTTCATGGCGAACAGCCGGCCCCTGACGATGCGTTCGCCGGAGGGCGGGTGGGAGCATCCGCTGATCCGGGATTTGTCGCGGGTGGACTGGATCCTGCTGGCGTGGGGGGCGGCGGCGCTGGTTTATCGCGTGGCGTTCTGGTGGGCGGGGCGCGGGCGCGTGCCGGCGGAGGTTGTGGGGCGGCGGCGGATGTGGTGCTTCCTGGGCGTGGTGACGGCGGCGCTGCTGGCATCGGCGGGGATCGGGCTGTTCAAGCGGGACTTTCTGGATGTGCGGGATTATTCGGCGCTGCGGCGCGCGGGGGAGTTGAAGGGGGCGGTGTTTGTACCGCTGAAGTGGGGGTATGCGGACCAGGAGCCGCTGGAGGCGAACCGGGTGTTCGAGGGGCCGACGAAGGATCACTGGCTGGGGACGGACGGGAATGGCCGTGACGCGGCGGCGCGGGTGCTGTGGGGGACGCGGATCGTGCTGGGGATCGGGCTGGTGAGCGAGGTGATTGCGCTGGTGATCGGGGTGTTGTATGGGGCGCTGATGGGGTACTTCGTGGGGAAGGTGGACATCCTGGGGATGCGGTTCGTGGAGATCGTGGAGGCGATTCCGCAGTTGTTCCTGCTGATCACGTTCATCGCGCTGTATGGGCGCAGCCTGATGATGCTGATGGTGGTGATCGGGCTGACGAGCTGGACGGGGATCGCGCGGTTTGTGCGGGCGGAGTTTCTGCAGTTGCGGAACCTGGACTATGTGACGGCGGCCAAGGCGCTGGGGCTGCCGCTGCACCGGATTTTGTTCCGCCACATGCTGCCCAACGGGCTGACGCCGGTGATCGTGACGTTCACGTTCGGGGTGGCGTCGAACGTGGCGAACGAATCGATTTTGAGCTTCCTGGGGATCGGGGTGGAGCCGCCGACGCCGAGCTGGGGGAGCATGCTCAACGAGGCGGGGAACCCGGCGGAGATTTTCCGGTGGTGGCTGGCGATCGCGCCGGGGCTGATGATTTTTCTGACGGTGTTTGCGTACAACACGATCGGCGAGGGGGTGCGGGATGCGATTGATCCGAAGATGAACAAGATCGAGTAAGAGCGGCGCGCATGGCAGATGAAGCATTGTTGGAAGTGTCGGGGTTGCGGACCTACTTTCGGACGGAGGGGGGTCTTGCGCGGGCGGTGGACGGGGTGTCGTTCGCGCTTTATGGGAACCAGACGGTGGCGGTGGTGGGGGAATCGGGCTGCGGCAAGAGCGTGACGAGCATGACGATCATGCGGCTGTTGAACAGCCCGCCGGCGATTTTCGGCGGCGCCGACGGCGGGAGCGTGCGCTACAAGGGGCGGGAGCTGCTGTCGCTGGGCGAGAAGGAAATGCAGAAGGTGCGCGGCGGGGAAATCGCCATGATTTTCCAGGAGCCGATGACCAGCCTGAACCCGGTGTTCACCATCGGCGATCAGATTGTCGAGGCGATTCAACTGCACCAGGAGGTGAGCGGGGAGCGGGCCCGGGAGATTGCGACGGCGGCCCTGCAGCGGGTCGGGATTTCGGAACCGCGGCGGCGGTTGAGCGAGTATCCGCACCAGATGAGCGGCGGGATGAAACAGCGGGTGATGATCGCGATGGCGCTGGCGTGCGAGCCGAGCGTGCTGATCGCGGACGAGCCGACGACGGCGCTGGATGTGACGATCCAGGCGCAGATCCTGGAGCTGCTGCGGGAGATTCAGAATTCGACGGGGATGGGCATCCTGCTGATCACGCACGACCTGGGGGTGGTGGCGGAGAACGCGGATGTGGTGGCGGTGATGTACGCGGGGAAGATCGTGGAATTCGCCGACGTGTATGAGCTGTTCGGGAACCCGCTGCATCCTTACACGAAGGGGCTGCTGGCGTGCGTGCCGAAGCTGGGGCAGGAGCGTCGCGGCGAAGGCGGGACGGGGCGGCTGTTCACGATTCCGGGGATGGTGCCCAGCGCCACGAAGTATCCGGCGGGCTGCCGGTTTGCGGCGCGCTGCACGGAGTGCCAGGGGGAAGTGCGGGCGAAGGAGGAAGCCCAGCAGCCGGAGCTGCGCGAGGTGAAGCCGGGGCACTGGGTGGCGACGTGGAATGCGGCGGGGTATGCGGGAGCGAAGGCGACCGAGCCGCGGCTGGCGTTTCGGCGCAGCGACCGGGCGCGCACGGGGGCGGTGAGCGTG